>NZ_CVTO01000144.1:0-1390 GCF_900004715.1 Pseudomonas sp. 24 E 13 | reverse complement strand
GAGCAAAAGCGCGGCGGCCTTAGAGCCGACCGGTATCGTGTGTCGATCCGCGATCCAAATGTGGGAGGGGCGGTGCGACGATTCGACTTGCCCCCGATGGCGGCCTCCGAGCCGACCAGGATGTTGGATCAGATTGAGTACATATCCGTTTTCTGCAGTCACGGCTGCTATGGGTTCCGCTTTTACCGGCGTTACGGGTGGGCACTGCGTTGCTGTCTGTATGAATGAATTTTGTATTCATCTAAAGAAAAATGAGTTTGTCTCATTATCGCCATCTCCCGACAATGACCGCCATAGATACCGACATTGGAGATAAAAAGTCATGGCAGTCGCTCATTCCCTCGGATTTCCGCGCATTGGACGCGATCGTGAACTGAAAAAAGCGCAGGAAGCGTTCTGGAAGGGCGAGCTTGATGAGGCCGGCCTGCGCGCCGTGGGGCGTGACTTGCGCAAGGCCCATTGGGACCTGCAGAAACAGGCCGGCATCGAGTTGTTGTCCGCCGGTGATTTCGCCTGGTACGACCAGGTGCTGACTCACTCGCTGATGTTTGGCGTGATCCCGGAGCGTTTCCGTCCTGCCGATGGCCAGGCCACGTTGCAGACGTTGTTCGGCATGGCCCGTGGCGTCAGCGATGCGTGCTGCGCCGGCGCTCACGCCCAGGAGATGACCAAGTGGTTCGATACCAACTATCACTACCTGGTGCCGGAGTTCAGTGTCGATCAGCAATTCCACCTCGGATGGGACCAGTTGTTCGAAGAAGTCCAGGAAGCCCGCGACCTCGGGCACGCCGTCAAGCCGGTGGTGATTGGCCCGCTGACGTACCTGTGGCTGGGCAAGGCCAAGGGCGGCGACTTTGACAAGCTTGATCTGCTCGACCGCCTGCTGCCGCTGTACGGCCAGATCTTCCAGCGCCTGGCGGAGCTGGGTGTGGAGTGGGTGCAGATCGACGAGCCGATCCTGGTGCTGGATTTGCCGCAGGAGTGGAAGAACGCCTTTGAGCGGGCCTACAACCTGATCCAGCGTGATCCGTTGAAGAAACTGGTGGCCACCTACTTTGGCGGGCTGGAAGAAAACCTCGGCCTGGCCGCCAATCTGCCGGTCGACGGCCTGCACATCGACCTGGTGCGGGCGCCGGAGCAATACCCGACGATTCTTGATCGCCTGCCGGCTTATAAGGTGCTGTCCCTGGGCGTGGTCAACGGCCGTAACGTGTGGCGCTGTGACCTGGAAAAAGCCCTGGCGACGTTGCAACACGCCCAGGACAAACTTGGTGAGCGCTTGTGGGTCGCGCCGTCCTGTTCACTGCTGCACAGCCCGGTGGATCTGGCGCGTGAAGACCAGTTGGACGGCGAGTTGAAGAGCTGGCTGGCCTTCGCTTTGCAAAAGTGC
>NZ_CVTO01000147.1:3260-26734 GCF_900004715.1 Pseudomonas sp. 24 E 13 | reverse complement strand
GGCCCAGAGTGTGTAAAAACGCCTTCGCGAACTCTTGCTATGATTTCTGAGGATTTCATCGCAGGGATCGCCCATGAAGCGCTTTATCCAAGGTGAACATCGAGGCCAAGGCACCTTACTTCCCGAGAGCCTCGACGACTACGTCAGCGATACCAATCCGGTGCGGGTAGTCGACGTCTTTGTCGACGAACTCGACCTGGTCAGTCTGGGTTTTGAGGGTGCTATTCCTGCTGACACAGGCCGGCCGGCTTACCACCCCGCGATCCTGCTGAAGATCTATATCTACGGTTATCTCAACCGCATCCAGTCGAGCCGACGTTTGGAGCGAGAAGCCCAACGCAACGTCGAGCTGATGTGGCTGACCGGGCGTTTGATGCCGGATTTCAAGACCATCGCCAACTTCCGAAAAGACAACAGCAAGGCCATTCAAGGCGTCTGTCGCCAGTTCGTTGTGCTGTGTCAGCAGTTGGGACTGTTCGGAGAAAATCTGGTCGCCATCGATGGCAGTAAATTCAAAGCAGTCAACAACCGCGACCGCAATTTCACCAGCGCCAAATTGAAGCGGCGAATGGAAGAAATTGAATCGAGCATCAAGCGTTACCTGGCTGCACTCGATGCTGCCGATCGGCAAGAACCCACAGCTTCCGAGCCTAGCGCCGTGCGGCTGGAAGAGAAAATCGCCAAGCTCAAAACTCAAATGAAGGAGCTTCACGCGATCGAAATCCATCTCAATGAATCGCCGGATAAACAGGTCTCACTGACCGATCCAGACGCCCGCTCCATGAAGACGCGTGGCACGGGAATCGTCGGCTACAACGTGCAGACAGCGGTCGATACTCAGCACCATTTGATCGTTGCACATGAGGTGACCAACGTCGGTTCCGACCGCGATCAACTCAGCTCAATGGCCAAGCAGGCCCGCGAGGCTATGGCGTCAGAAACGTTGTCGGTAGTGGCTGATCGAGGTTACTTCAAAAGCGAACAAATCCTGGCTTGTCACGCTGCCGGCATCACCGCCTATGTGCCCAAGCCGATGACCTCTGGAGCCAAGGCAGACGGGCGTTTCAATAACGATGCCTTCCTCTATGACGCGGCAAAAAACGAATACATTTGCCCGGCTGGAGAGGCGCTGATCTGGCGCTATACCAACGTTGAAAAAGGCCTGACGTTGCACCGTTACTGGAGTTCGAAATGCCAGGGCTGCGCGTTGAAGTCGCAATGCACTCCGAGCACGGAACGACGGGTTCGACGCTGGGAGCATGAAGCCGTATTGGAGGAGATGCAGCTTCGGCTGAGCAAAGCGCCGGAGATGATGCGAGTCCGAAAGCGGACGGTTGAGCATCCCTTCGGGACGCTCAAACAATGGATGGGTGCGACGCACTTCCTGACGCGAAAGCTGGCCGGGGTGGGCGCGGAGATGAGTTTAAATGTGCTCGCCTACAACATGAAACGAGTCATGAAACTCATCGGTGCTCACGGTTTGATGAAGGCGCTATCGGCATAAAAAAGCTGATTTTGGCCCATCCCAGAGGCTATAAACAGAGTTGACGTGTTCCAGGTCGCGGCTGATGCAATACGCAGTATTTGCCATGCGCTCGTTCAGCCACGAACGTCAATGATCCAAGACGACGAGGCCTTGAGCGTTTTTACACACTCTGGGCCGAAAGCTGCCGCACTTTGTGTCATTCGACGCAGCCATCAAAAGCAAATCGCCGCGTCGTCGTACGTGCGTACAACCACTCGGCGAGTAAAGTGTCTTTCGAGTTGGATGCCTGAAAATCAGCCTGTACACGGCATTTCGCGGTCGAGCAATCGGGCAGTGCTACTAAACAATAAGGCGGTAGCTGTACGCAGGTTAGTAGACCGGTGGAACCTAACAAAACCGGCGCGCCCTGGGGCGCCCTACGCACAGCCATCATCAAGCACAGACGGGACGTCTGGTGGATAGAGCGTGTGCACTTGTTAGGTTAAACCGTGGGCTACTAAACCCGATCGCCGAGACATTCAGCGACCGAGCCACCTTAATCACAGCCATCCCAGCGCACAAGCCGGCGAATTCTGACCCATGCGTAGGCAATGGAGCAAGGCGTCGCAGGGGGTGGGGATTTTTCCTGCGGGCTTCGGCATCAGGTCAGGTTAGCGACGCGCCAGCCGCGCACGCCAGTCGCCCGCGTGTTGCAGGCGACAGTCTTCTTCGCAATCAACGTGCACGCAGCGCTCCATCGGCAAGGGTGGGATGCCAGCTTCGTGCAGCGCTGTGGCGGTCAGTTCGCGCATGCGTCTGTCGGCACCGCCGCTGAGGGCGAGTGCCTTGTTGGCGCGGGTGTCGAATACCCAGGTTACGCGCAGGCTTTGGGGGAAGGCGCTGTAGTCGACGGTGTGGGTCAGCCAGTCGAAGCCCGGGATTTCGGCTTTGGCGGTTTCGCAGGCCTCGGTGAGGGCGGCGATCAGTTGCCGTTCGAGGCGGGCGCAGTCGCGTTTGGTCAGCGGCATCGGGGCTCCGGTTGTGCATGGTTGCGTGGGGCAGGCCCGGCCTTGTCCGACTCTGCTTTGTCGATCAGACGCGCCTTCAATCGAACGCGCTTGAGGCGAGGCAAGGCCGTAAAACATTTTTGGGGTGAATCAGCCAGCCGTTGGAATATGCATATACTACCGGCATTGTGAGCAGTAAAAATTGTTTCTATATAGAGAGGGTTGTTTGACGTCGATGAAGACAGCTGATCTGCTTGAGTATTTGGAAGAGACCAGTACCGAAATGACCCGAGGCAATATAGATGAAGCGATGCTCCTTCATTTCGATTTGATAATGGAAAGCTATCGGGGCAAACCTTTTTTCTATAAAAACCTGTTGAAATATGACAGGTTCATGGTCGCGCTGTCTTTAATCGGCTTTGGCTACAAAGATGAACAAGTTCCCTTGTCCGAAGTTAAAGCTTTTTGCCAGAAACGCGGCTATATGTCTCGCAACAGTCTGGATGCCTATTTCTCCTTTCTAGTGGTCAGCGGCTATATGAACGTTCAGCTCCACGTTCAAGATGGACGACTGCGTTGTTTTCATCCCACGGATAAAACATTGCGCGATGCCACGCCGATCATCAAGTCATATTTATTGCCATCGCAGATGATTATTCCTTACGACAGTTGGTTCCCGAGCTTGGCAACGTCCGTGGATTTATTACGAATCTATGCCCGGGGGTTTACCAGAATACTGGAGTCGGATTTCCTGCTTGATAAACTTTTACCTGAGGCAAAATGGATTCTTAATCGCGATGGCGGTCATTTGCCAATGCTCGCGCTGTACACGGATGCCTTGCGCAACGGGTCGCTGGAAACCGGTTACAAAGTGTCGTCCTATGTGGAGCTCTCGCAATGTCTTGGCGTGTCAAAAACGCACATGCAACGCATGATCAAAGAGGGCGAGTTACAGGGCTACTTCAAATGCGATAAACGTCTGATTGTATTGAGTCCGGCGTTTGTTGAGTTAATGAGGCGGGCCATGTCGATATGTTTCGCAATCACGCGGGTGAGTATGGAGCTGGGTGTGGCTGAGGACCCGGTTAAGAATAGCTCTGTGGATACTTGCAGTTTATTGAGGGCGTGAGCCCGATATAAGCGCCTTGTTTTATTCGGTCGTCCTCTCGAAAACAGTGTTAACCACCAGCATTGTCCTTTTTTACACTCGCTCATACCGGAGGTCAGTGTGTTCAATCGTCGAATCAAGAATGCTCTCTTTGACTGCCAGGAGGAACTGACGACGTCGCTGGGTACGCTCGCCAGCATCGAATCGGTCTTTCTCTCCATACGTGTTGATGGGGCTGGGCGAATTATCTCGGCCAATCAGCGGTTTGCGGCGACGCTGGGGTATTCGCTGGAAAAACTGTCGAATATGACAGTGAGTAATATCACGGATGAGCCGCACAACGATTTCGCCCCGAACCTGTGCGCCATCGAACGGCAACGCTATCGTGCCGCCGACGGCCGTGCTGTGACGCTCGACATCGGTTGGATTACGGCAGCAAACCGCACATTTCAGGGCTACGGCGTCGTTGCGCCCCCTCCTGCCCAAGACGAACGGGAGGCTATCGAAATGTTCAGCGCGCTGAACCGTTCGATGGCGATGATTCAATTCAACCTTGCGGGTGAAGTCATTTATGCCAACGAGTCTTTCGTTCAGGCCATGGGTTATAGCCTTGCCGAGATAGAGGGCAGGCATCACCGTATTTTCTGCCTGGCGGAGGACGTGGCTTCGGCGGATTACTCCGAGTTCTGGAAGACTTTAAACAAAGGCGTGTTTCACGCCGGGCGCTTTCGCCGGGTGGATAAAAGCGGAAACGTGGTGTGGTTGGAAGCCACTTACAATCCCATCAAGGACGCTGCCGGCCGGGTTTATAAGATAGCCAAATTCGCCAGCGTGGTGACCGCGCAAGTGGAGAAAGCCGATGGGGTCAAGCGCGCCGCTACAATGGCTTATGACGTGTCGTTGGCTACCGATGTAAAAGCTAACAAAGGTATGGAACTGGTCGCGGACTCCGTACATGGTGCCCAAACTATTGCGCAACAGATGGCCTCAGTCAACGACAGCATGACCGCGCTTGAATCCCAGTCGCAGTTGATCGGCTCCATCGTTGATACCATCGGCGCCATTGCCACCCAGACCAACTTGTTGGCGCTTAACGCTGCCATCGAAGCGGCACGCGCTGGAGTACACGGACGAGGTTTTGCGGTGGTGGCGGATGAAGTGCGCAAACTCGCCGGCCGCACCAGTTTAGCCACGCAGGAAATTACGGGCGTGGTACGGCAAAACCGTGAATTGGCCGCTCAAGCCGCAGTGCGTGTCCAGTGCAGCAGAGACCAGGCTGACGTTTTGCTGAAATTATCCGAGCAGGCAGGCGTGGCAATGGCTGATATCCAGCTTGGTGCCAGGCAAGTCGTGGAAGCCATTGGCAGGGTCACCAGCGACCTGGATTAAGTTCTCAACGTGCTGCGCAATAGTGTTTACGTAGCCGACGCAGTGTTATATGCATTTTCTGATTAAGGAGGGTGTTACCCGTCGAGGATCGTCTGCGTCATGGATTAACGCTTACCCGGACATTTAAACTACATCCAAGTCATTTTGGCAAAGGAGTTTCAGGATGCCGGCGATTTTCAAGATCAGACCAAGAATGCGAACACTGCTATCACCCGCTGTGAACATGATTGAAAGGGTGGGGCTGATTGCCTGGATAGGGGTTCTGCTGATAGATCCCATGACGACGCTGGACCTGCCAAACATTATTATCACGCTGTCGCTGTTAGGGGTCTGGTATGTTCATCGCATAACCGCTCACTTCTGGATCTGGAGAGTGCTTGGCGTTCTTTATATTGTGTTGTTGTCATTGGGTTTTGCGCATGTCATTGATGCCAATGCGGAGCTGCGCGTCTTCACACTTCCGCTTGCTGTAATCATCGTGGTGAGCAGCGCCATCCTGTTTGTTGCAGTTCAAGACTATTTCCTGTCTGCGCTGCTGGTGTGGGTCATCATGTGGCCCACGCTTGACGTCGGTTTGTATAACGGACTCGAAGTGTATCTCGCCATTTTCTGCATCGCGTCCATGTCTGTCGGCTTTACCCTCAGCTTTACCTATTTAAGGAACATGCGTTCGGTCCTGTTGGTGGAAAGCGAGTTCAGAACATTGGCGGAGACCGACTTTCTTACTTCCATTCTCAACCGACGCGCCTTCATGGCGACCTTCCAAAGTGCATTGGCGGGAGGTCGCAGCGGGTATTTCATCATGTTGGATATTGACGGTTTCAAACAGAAAAACGACCAGTACGGTCACGATGTGGGCGACAAGATTTTATGCGCCATGGCCGCTTGTCTGAAATCGACTCCAGGCAGCCACAGTGTCGGGCGGCTCGGCGGGGAGGAATTCGGTGTCTTGTTGCTGGGGGACAATGACGCCGTCGCCCATGAATATGCGTTGCGCTTACTGGCAAACATCCGTTGCAGCGTATTGCCTCCGCATCAATACACCTGCAGCGCGGGGGTCGCGCCGTTCTCGGCGACATCGGACATGTCAGCGGTGCTCAAATGTGCGGACATCAATATGTATAAAGCCAAGCATGACGGTAAAGATCGAGTTTTTCAGAATGGCAAACGCATCAAGCCGCTGCTTCCTGCGACTAAATGATGATGAGGGGGCTCCGGTTGCACGTGGTTGCGCAGGGCAGGGACGGTGCTGGCGTGCGCCATACCGGCGGTCGCGTCAGTCGATGAAACCTGTGGGGCAAAAAAAAGCGAGCCGATGAAGGCTCGCCAAAGGGAGGTAAACGGTCAGTTGGCAAGCAGTTTGCCGCTGAACAGGCTGATCAGGGTTTTCACCATCAGTACGGTGAGTACCACCGTGAGGAACAGCAGGATCGCTGCGGCGATGACTGTCAGCACGCTGCTTTCCTGGGCATGTGCATATTTCAGCGCCGCATTGCTCAGGGCTGCGATGGGAAAGCTGATTGCCCACCACGAAGGGGCAAAGGGCACATCGCGATGGAACACTTTGAAGCTCAGCACCACGAACAGGAACAGGCCGAAGTAGAACAACACGCTGGCAAACCGGTCGATCTCGCCGAATACATTGGTGTACGCCAGGAAACCTACTTCAAAAGGTGCAATCAGGACCATCAGCGAAGGCACCATGCCTTTGGCCAGAGGGGCTTCATGCACCAGTCGCGAAAAAATCCGGGTGAAGAAAACCAGCGCCAGCACCGCACCCACGGCGAGGGCAAACAGGTTGAACTCAGCCGCCCAGGCCATGGGCATGTGCGCGCCGGTGACCGCGATATCGAGGGTGGCAACACCTGGAATCAGCCAGGCAGGTACGGCATTCAACGCGTCCTGGTTGCCCGACAACAGGCGCAACACCACGAAGCCTGCGAGCAACACGGTCAGTAAGCTCCCCAGTATCCAGAGCGCCTGTCCGAGCCATTCATTGTGGGGCGCGGCGACTGCCGACAGCAGCAACATTGCAATGGTGACGGTGCCAAAAAAGTTACTGGCGATCGGATGGTTGAACTCGGCTTTCACCGCGCCAGGATGTCTCGCCCATTTGGTTAGGTAACCCAAGGTCAACACCACGAATACCAAGCCGGCCAGGGCACCAATCGCTTCACCCAACGCGCCGCCGACGCCGTAATACTGCCCGCTCAAGCGCCACGCCAGGCTCAGGCCGGCCAAGCCCATGACCGAGCCAAACAAATTGACAGGCAGGTTCTTGATGGACGTCGTGCCGGTGTGTACCGCTTGAGCAGCAGCGGCGCTGGGGGGGGATGCAGTGTTCATGGCAGTCTCCTGTTTGACTGAATTTGCTGTTGAGGCTATTTTCAGCCAAATGAGCCGCTGGCTGAAAGAGTTGTATAGCGACGTATTCAGCCAATTAGTCGACGAGGACAGACATCATGCGCATAACGCTCCTGGCATTCCCCCGCGTGCAACTGCTGGACGTCGTCGGCCCTGCCGACGTTTTTGCCGAAGCAGCCAGGCAACTGGGCAATCCACGTGCCTATCGGGTCGAAGTGATCGGTGCCGACAAGGGGATGATCAAAAGCTCAAGTGGTTTGAAGCTGGGTATCGACGAAACCTTCAAAACTCATAAAGGCAGGATCGACACCTTGCTCGTGGCCGGCAGCCCCCACATCGACGAAATTGCGCATGACCCTGTGGTGCAGGATTGGCTGCGCCGGCAGGCGAAATCCGTACGTCGGATCGGCTCGGTCTGCAGCGGCGCTTTTCTGCTGGCCGCCGCTGGCCTGCTCGACGGCCGCCATGTCACCACTCACTGGAATTCCAGCGCAAAACTGGCGGAGCAGTACCCGCACACCCGCGTCGACCCGGACAGCATCTATATCAAGGATGGCAACATCTACACCTCGGCCGGGGTCACAGCGGGCATGGACCTGGCGTTGGCGCTGGTCGAAGAAGACCACGGCCGAGAACTGGCGCTCAGCGTTGCCCGTGAAATGGTGATGTTCTTCAAGCGGCCTGGCGGGCAATCGCAGTTCAGCGCGCACCTGGCGGCGCAGACCGCCGAACGCAGCGTGATCGCAGACGTGCAGAATTATGTTGTGGAGCACTTGAAGACCGACTTGAGCGTACCCGTCCTGGCCGCCCGCGCCGGTATGAGTGAGCGCAACTTCGCCCGTATCTTCAAGGCCGAAGCCGGTTCGACCCCGGCCGAATTTGTCGAACTGGCGCGGATCGATACGGCCAGGCGGCTGATCGAAGGCTCGGACGTATCACTCAAACGCTTGGCCGACACCGTCGGCTATGCCAATACGGATGGGTTCAGAAGGGCATTCATGCGGCGTCTCGGCGTGGGGCCAAGTGATTACCGAAAGCGCTTTTCATCGGTGTAATCTTACTTCAGCGCGCGCTTCTGGCCCGATAACACTCACGCGGAAGGCCTGGCGCGTAAACGCAGATAGGGCGTTTTCGGCGAACAAATTCGAGCCGGATTACCTGGGAGTTTCCATGACATTGACCGTCAACACCTTCCTCGAACTGGCCATGGCCAACCCCATCAACGTCGAGATCACCGCGCGCTTGCCGGCGTTGGACGTGCCGCAGTGCATGCTCACGGCGGGCTGCCTGTTCCAGGCGGTGTGGAATCATCAGGCGCAGCGGCCGGCGGACGGGGGGGTGAAGGACTATGACGTTTTCTACTTCGATGAAGACCTGTCCTACGAGGCGGAGGATGCGGTGATTCGAAGGGCCGAGGCGTTGTTCCAGGACCTGGGCGTCAACGTGGAGGTCAAGAACCAGGCGCGCGTTCACCTCTGGTATGGGCAGCGCTTTGGCCGGCCATACCCGCAATTGCACTCGGCCAGGCAGGGGGTGGACCGGTATCTGGTGGCGGGCACGTGCATCGCTTTGGACATTGCCACGGGTGAGGTGTATGCGCCTTATGGGTTGGCGGATGTGGAGCACGGCGTGCTGCGCATGAACCCCGTGCATGCCGAGCCTGAGCTGTTTCTGCGCAAGGCCGGGAGTTATCAGGCGCGCTGGCCCTGGCTCAGGATTGTGGAGCCGGACTGATTTTTCACGGCATATTGAACAGATGGCCTGCCTGTCATTTTTGCCGCGTATAGGGAATTTATGCGCGCCCGTTCGAGTCACTGGAAAAGACTGCGTTGCTTTCCACCATTGCCTCTCAAGGACCGACCATGACCTTTTTCATCTTCCTGCTCGCTTGCGCCGCCGCCTCCAGTACCGGTGTCATTTTCAAACCAGGCGCCTGGTACGAATCCCTGGTCAAGCCCAGCTTTACCCCGCCCAATTGGCTGTTCCCGGTGGCGTGGACCCTCATCTACCTGTTGCTGGCCTGGGCCGGTTACCGCTTGAGCCTGATCCCCGGCAGTGAAACGGTGTTGGCCCTGTGGGCGGCTCAGATTGCGTTGAATACACTGTGGACGCCGGTGTTCTTCGGCGCGCACCGCTTGCTCGCCGGGATGGTGATCATTGTGCTGCTGTGGCTGACCGTGGCGGCGATGGTGGTGCTGGCGGTGCGCCTGGACCTGATTACCGGCTTGATCCTGTTTCCTTACCTCGCCTGGCTGTGTGTGGCCGCGGCGTTGAACTTCTCGATTTTGCGGAATAACCGTTGATGGCTTACCAATCCTGGCCCGCCAGCGAGGCCGAACTGGCCCAGATGCGTCGCTTCAATCAGAAGCTGTCGTGGATGCCGCGCTTTAAAATTCGCAACCGCGTCACCCCCCGTGTGATCCAGGCGCTGCTGCAAACCAGTCAGCGTTTCAAGAAGGCCCCGGTGGTGGAGCGCAGGCTGGTCGGCGGCGTGCCGGTGCGCATCATGCGGCCCGAGGGTGCGCCCAAAGGCGTAGTGCTGGACATCCACGGCGGCGGTTGGGTGATCGGCAATGCGCAGATGAACGACGACCTCAACCTGGGCATGGTGCGCGCCTGCGGCGTGGCGGTGGTGTCGGTGGACTACCGGCTGGCGGTCGACACGCCGGTCGAGGGGCTGCTCGAAGACTGCCTGGCCGCTGCGCGCTGGCTGTTGGCCGACTGCACGGAGTTTGCCGGCCTGCCGGTATTTTTCGTCGGCGAGTCGGCCGGTGGGCATTTGGCGGCGTCGACGTTGCTGGCGCTCAAGCAATGGCCGGCGTTGCTCGAACGCGTCGCTGGCGCGGTGTTGTACTACGGGGTCTACGACTTGACCGGCACGCCAAGCGTGCGCGCGGCCGGGCCGCAGACGCTGCTGCTGGATGGGCCGGGCATGGTTGCGGCGCTGCGCCTGCTCACGCCGGACATCACCGACGAAGCACGTCGACAGCCGCCGCTGTCACCCTTGTATGGCGACTTCTGCGGCCTGCCGCCGGCGTTGATGTTTGTGGGCGAGCTGGACCCGCTCAAGGATGACACGCTGCTGATCGCCGAACGCTGGAGCGGAGTAGAAGCGCATCTGCTGCCGGAATCGGCCCATGGCTTCATTCATTTTCCGGTGGCGCTGGCGGACAGCGTGTTGGCGTACAGTCGCAAATGGATAACGCAGCAGCTGCATCGTGTGGGAACTAAAAAACTGATCGCTGAGTCAGGTTAATCAGTTGTTTCTCATTTTGAGGATTCCCCAATGCCTGCTTACACCTTGAACTACCGGTTCAATGACGAACCGCGCACTCATACATTTGAGCTCAAACAGTCCGAGTTGCCTGTGCATGAAGCGGCGGTGCATTTGCTGCAGTTGCATTTTGGTGATGCGGAAAACGGCTTGATCCTGCCTGCTGCGGATGCGACGCCGGAGGAAATCCTCGAGCAGGCGCAGGTGGTGGGAATCACCCATATCAAGGTGGAATGAGGCCGCCAATCCGGTAGTGCAGGCGACACCGATGCAATGGCCTCTGGTGTTCCAATGTGGGAGGGGGCTTGCCCCCGATAGCGGTGGGTCAGTTATTGACGCTTTTGCTGACTCGCCCTCATCGGGAGCAAGCCCCCTCCCACATGTGAATCACCGCCAGCTGTGCCGCCGTCACAGGGTTCAGCTGCAGCGCAGGCGCAGGATTTTTGCGCCGTCGAAGGGGTCCGTGAGGTAATGCCCCTGTACCCCGAATGTCTCATGTAACCGCTCCGGCGTCAGCACCTGCAGTGGCGTGCCCAGCGCCACCAGGCGCCCACGGTCCAGCACCGCCAGGCGATCACAGGTCAGCGCCTGGTTCAGGTCATGCAGGGCGATCAGGGTAGTGACCGGTAAACCCTGTACACCTTTGAGGATGGTCAGTTGATGCTGGATATCCAGGTGATTGGTCGGTTCATCCAGCAACAAAATCCGGGGCCGTTGTGCCAGTGCTCGGGCGATGTGCACGCGCTGGCGTTCGCCACCCGAGAGGCTGCGCCAGGCGCGGTGGCTCAGGTGGGTGGCGTCCACGTCGTGCAGGGCCTGGCGCACGATGCGGTCGTCGTCATCGGACCATGGGCTCAACGCCGACAGCCACGGCGTGCGGCCCAGCGCCACGGCGTCGAACACGCGGATGGCGTCGTCGGTGTCGGCCTGTTGTTCCACCACCGCCAATTGCTGCGCGATGGCGCGGCGCGACAACTCACCCAGGCGCTTGCCGTCCAGCTGTACTTCACCGCTGGCCGGGGTGCGCAAGCCGGCGAGCAATTTGAGCAGGGTGGATTTGCCCGAGCCGTTCGGCCCGACGATGCCGAGGGTTTCCCCCGACTGCACCTGCAGATGAATATCGCACAGCAACTCGGCGTCACGCACCTTGAAGCCCAGGCCGGTGCAGCTCAGTACCGTCATCGTGCATTTCTCCGACCGATCAGGATCAGCGCGAACACCGGCGCACCGACCAGTGCCGTGACCACGCCCACCGGAATCACCTGGCCCTTGATCAGGGTACGCGACAGCACGTCCGCCGCGATCAGGAACAAGGCGCCGCCCAGGGCGCTGGCCGGCAGCAGGCGCGAGTGACCGGTGCCGAGCATCAAGCGCACGGCATGGGGGATCACCAGCCCGACAAACCCGATGGAGCCGACAATCGACACCATCACCGCCGTGACCACCGCCGCGCAGCCCACCAGCACAACCTGCACGCGGCGCACCGGGATGCCCAGCGAGGCCGCCGAGTCGGTGCCGAAGGTAAACGCATCCAACGCACGGCGGTGCCACAGGCATACCGCCAGCCCCGCTACCGCCACCGGCACCGCCAGCCACACCGATGGCCAGCGCACGCCGCTGAGGTTGCCCAACAGCCAGAACATGATGCCGCGGGCCTGTTCGGAACTGGCGGATTTGGTAATCAGGAACGCGGTGAGCGCATTGAACAACTGCGAACCGGCAATGCCGGCCAGGATGATCTGGCCGGTGCCGCTGGACGAGCCGCTGGCCCGCGCCAGCAGGATCACCAGGGCAAACGCGGCCATGGCGCCGACAAAGGCGCCGGCCGACAACGAAATCAGCCCGCCGCCCACCCCGATCAGCGCGATCAGCACCGCACCTGTCGAGGCGCCGGCGCTGATGCCGAGCAGATACGGGTCGGCCAACGGGTTGCGCAGCAACGACTGCAGGATCACCCCACAGGTTGCCAGGCCCGCGCCACAGGCACCGGCGACCAGGGCACGGGTGAGGCGGTAGTTCCACACCACGCCTTCATCGATGGGGTCGAGCACGTAGCCGGCCGCCCACAGTTTGTTGGCGAGCACCTGGAGTACCACCTGCGGCGAGATAGCGGTTTCGCCGATGGCCACGCCGGCAAGCAGGGCGATCAGCAGCAGCGTAAGGGCGAGCAGGGTGCGTATCATTGCGGCAGGTTGTAGCTGTCGATGGCGGCGGCCAGTTGTTCCAGGCCGTCGAAAGTGCGCAGGCTGGCCTGCAGCGCCAGGGCGTCAAGGATGATGATGCGGTTGTGCTTTACCGCGTCCATGTTGCGCGTTACCGGGTCGCTGCGCAGGAAGGCCAGCTTCTTTTCATGGTCGTCGGCGGGGTAGCGACGGCGATCCATGCGCGCGATCACCAGGAAGGTGGGGTTGGCCTTGGCAATGGTTTCCCAGCCTACGGCCGGCCATTCTTCGTCGGACTGCACCACGTTGCGCAGGCCAAGGGTTTGCAGCATGAATTGCGGAACACCTTTGTGGCCGGCCACGTACGGGTCGCTGGCCATTTCGGCGCTGGAGAACCAGACCAGCGCGCTGGCCTGTTTCAAGCCTTTGCCCTGCGCGGTGGCGATCGACTTGGCCAGGCGCGCCTTGAGGTCATCGGTCAGTTGCTGGCCGCGCGCCTGCACGTCGAAGATCTCGGCCAGTTGGCTGAGGCTCTTGTAGATCGTCTCGATGCGAAACGGCTCCAGCCGCGTGCCGTCGGCGCCCACCAGGTTGTCCTTGCCTTCGCAGTCGGAGGGCAGCAGGTAGGTGGGGATATTCAGTTCGTGGAACTGTTCGCGGGTGCCCACCACACCTTGAGGGCCGACCACCCATTCCAGCTCGGCGGCCACCAGTTGCGGGCGCTTGGCGATGACTGCCTCGAAGCTCGGCTCGTTATTGGCCAGGCGCTCGATGCTGGCGTTCTGCGCCTTGTACTGCGCCTGTACATCGTTGAACCACAGCGACGTGCCGACCACTTTATCGCCCACGCCCAGCGCATACAGCATCTCCGTGGCGGCCTGGCCGATGGTCACGCTGCGTGCAGGGGCTTGCGCAAAGGTGATCGAGCTGCCGCAGTTCTCGACGGTCAGCGGGTAGTGGGTCGGTGCGGCTTGGGCCAGGGTGCAGGCACCCAGGCCGATGATCAGGGCCGTAACGCGTGGCAGCATGGGGCAATCTCCGTTTGAACCGTCGATGAAGCAAGGCAGGAACGGTTCGGAAATACACCCACACGCGCTGCCGGCCGGGCAGCACAAGGATGGCCTTCCCGGACACCCCGCCGGTTAGTGAGTCACTTGGCCGGCAGGTCTCCTGACTGATGCGTCGTCGCCAGGCTCCGGCCTTCCCGGACAACGTCCAGTGGCAGTGGGGAGCAGGCTCAGCACCTACAGTTGCGGGGGCAGTTTCGATTGACGTCGCGGACGACGTTTCGAATTCCCTATTAGTCCCGTGCGGGAACCGGCGGCGCTATGGTAGTCGATCACGACCTGTAGGAGCGAGCTTGCTCGCGAAGGTCGTCAACGATAACGCGGGGCCCCGGTGCGCCGTGGTCAGAGTCGGATATCCTGCGGCCCCCGCACCAGCGCTTCGATCCGCGTCCCCGTGGCGCGCTCCTCGTTGCTGAAACCGTCGTAGTCGGCCAGGTTGCCGAAGCGGATGCCGGTCAGTTGTTCGATCTGCAACACGCTGCGCCGGTAGGTTTTGAGCGGACCGAACACCAGGTCCAGTTGGCCCAGTTCGTTGCGTTGGTCGATCATGTAGGCGCTGGCGGAGGGTTTGCCGTCGTCGCTGAGGTAGGCCACCACTTTCCAGAACGCCTGGGGGATTTTCACGCCACGGTACAGGCGGTCGTCGTCGGCGAACACCGGGCCGCTGAAAACGCTGGCGCGAGCTTTCCAGCGCTGGGTGTTGTCGAGGATGTAGTCCTCCAGTTCCAGCCAGGTCTTCTGGTTGAAGCCGCTCATCTGCGGCGAGCAGTTGGTGAAGTGGAAGGTGTCGACGTTGGCGGTATTCGCCTCGTCCCCCCAATTGGGGTCCTGGCGCCGCACCAGGTGACCACGGTCCAGGCCATTACCGGCGTAGAGGTCTTCGCCCACCTGGGCGTCGAGGGGCAGGCGGCCATCGTAGGCCCAGGTGTCGTTGCTGCGCACGATATCCACGTGCTTGTCGCCGTCGATGTTGACGCCGACATACAGCGCCAGGCGTCGCGAGCGCGACATGCTGATGGAAAAGTGCGTGTAGTCCAGGCGTCCGGGTTGGGCATCGCCTGCCAGGGCCGTGTCCAGCGTGGGCCAGGGCACTGCGAAGCTACCGAGAAAATCCTCGGCGTAACCGCGCCGGTTCTGCAGGTCCTTGGCTGCGGTGACGCGCGGGGTTGCGGCCCTGGCCTCCAGCAGGGAAGGGGCGGGCGCGATCAGAGGGCGAAGGTCGGCAAGCCTTGGGCGGTAAGACAGGTCGATTTTGACGTGACGTGCGGGCATGGGGGATTTCCTGATGGGCCTTGGATAAACACGACTGCAACATGATTTCATGACAATTTGTCCCAGGCGGCGGACGCGCGTCTATCCTGAAGTCGTTAACCGGCCGTTCACCACACGCCAAAAAGGAGCCAGCTTATGTGTGTTCGCCACCCGCGAAATCCGATTTTCTGCCTGATCCCGCCGTACATGCTCGACCAGATCGCGCGCCACGGTGACAAAGCCCAGCGCGAGGTTGCGCTGCGCACGCGCGCCAAGGACAGCACGTTCCGCTCGTTGCGCATGGTCGCCGTGCCCGCCAAAGGCCCGGCCCGCATGGCGCTGCTGGCGGGCGCCGAGAAGCAGCGCTCGATCTACAGCGCCGACAACACCGACAGCCTGCCCGGCAAGCTGATCCGTGGCGAAGGGCAACCCGCCAGCGGTGATGCCGCGGTGGACGAGGCCTACGACGGCCTGGGCGCGACCTTCGATTTTTTCGACCAGGTGTTCAATCGCAATTCCATCGATGATGCCGGGATGGCGCTGGATGCCACCGTGCACTTTGGCCAGGACTACAACAATGCTTTCTGGAACTCGACCCAGATGGTCTTTGGTGATGGCGACCAGCAGTTGTTCAACCGCTTTACCGTGGCGCTGGACGTGATTGGTCACGAGTTGGCGCACGGGGTGACCGAGGATGAAGCCAAGTTGATGTACTTCAACCAGTCGGGTGCGTTGAACGAGTCGCTGTCGGACGTGTTCGGATCGCTGATCAAGCAGTACGCTTTAAAGCAAAAGGCCGAGGACGCCGATTGGCTGATCGGCAAGGGGCTGTTTACCAAAAAGATCAAAGGCACCGCGCTGCGCTCGATGAAGGCCCCCGGCACGGCGTTTGACGATAAATTGCTGGGCAAGGACCCGCAGCCGGGGCATATGGATGACTTTGTGCAAACCTATGACGACAATGGTGGCGTGCACATTAATTCCGGCATTCCCAACCATGCGTTCTATCAGGTTGCTACGCGTATTGGCGGGTTCGCCTGGGAGCGTGCCGGGCGTATCTGGTATGACGCCCTGCGTGATTCGCGGTTGCGGCCGAACTCGGGGTTTCTGCGTTTTGCACGTATCACTTACGATGTCGCCGGGCGCCTTTATGGCGCGAACAAGGATGAGCAGAAGGCCGTGAAGGAAGGTTGGAAAGCGGTCGGTATCAACGTCTGACACTCCGCCAGGGCGGTGAGGAACAGCCATGCGAATCTCGATCAAGGAAAACGGCGGCCCGGCGTTCTTTCCGGGCTTGGCCAAACCTCGCAGTGTCGAGCTCGATGCACTGCCCGAGCAGGATCAGCAGGAGTTGCGGCAACTGATCGAGCAGTCGAAGTTTTTCCAGTTGCCGCAAAGTACTCAACCCTCCGGCAATCCTGGGCAGGTGCATTACACGCTCACCGTGACCGAGGGCGAGCGTGAACACACCGTGTGCGTATTGGCGCCGGTGAAGTCGCAGGCGCTGGACGGGTTGGTGCAGTGCGTGCGGCGACATATTCGCTGATTGCTTAGAATAGGTACGGCCCCCAAGGTTGTCTGGATCCAAATGTGGGAGGGGGCTTGCCCCCGATAACGGTGTGTCAGTGACAGATGTCTGGCTGATCCACCGCCATCGGGGGCAAGCCCCCTCCCACCTTTGATGTGTGTTGAAGCCAGGGCTGTTTATTGACGGTCGAGCCACACCGTCTGCGCGTTGCAGAACTCGCGTACGCCGAAGTGCGACAGCTCACGGCCGAATCCGCTTTTCTTCACACCACCAAATGCTACTCGCGGGTCGGAAACGCTGTAAGCGTTGACGAAGATCCCACCGGTTTCCAACTGGTCGACGATGTCCCGCGCCTTCGCCGGGTCGGTGGTGAAGATACTCGCGGTCAGGCCGAATTCGCTGTCGTTGGCCAGGGCCACCGCATGGTCGGAGTCGCGGGCGGTGATGATGGACGCGACGGGGCCGAACAGTTCCTGTTTGAACGAGGTCATCTGGTCGGTGACGTCGGCCAATACGGTGGGTTCGTAGTAGTTGCCTGCGCCCGCCACCTTGTTGCCGCCCAGCAGCAGGGTGGCGCCTTCGTCGAGGGTGGCCTGGACCTGGCCGTGCAGCTCATCGCGCAGATCGAAGCGCGCCATGGGGCCGATGTAGGTGGCAGGCGAGGTCGGGTCGCCCATCACCAGGTTGCGGCTGGCTTCAAGGAACCTGGCGGTAAAGGCTTCAACCACACCGGCCTCGATGATCAAGCGCTTGGCGGCGGCGCAGACTTGGCCGCTGTTCTGGAAGCGACCGATCAGCGCGGCCTGTACGGCGGCGTCGAGGTCGGCGTCGTTGAGCACGATGAACGGGTCGGAGCCGCCCAGTTCCAGCACGCATTTTTTCAGTGCCGCACCGGCCTGGGAGCCGATGGCGATACCGGCGCGCACGCTGCCGGTGAGGGTGACGGCGGCGATACGTGGGTCGGCGATGGCGCTGGACACACCTTCGGTGGTGACGTTGATGACCTCGAACAGGCCTTCAGCGAAGCCGGCCTTCTGGAACGCCTGCTGCATCAGGTAAGCGCTGCCCATCACGTTCGGCGCATGTTTAAGCACGTAAGTGTTGCCGGCGAGCAGGGTCGGCACGGCGCCACGCAGTACTTGCCATACCGGGAAGTTCCAGGGCATCACGGCAAGGATCGGCCCCAGCGGGCGGTATTCAATCCGCGCGCTGCCGTTGTCCACCAGGGTCGGCTCCGGCGCGAGCATGGCGGGGCCGTGCTGCGCGTACCACTCGCTGAGCTGGGCGCATTTCTCGATTTCGGCACGGGCCTGGGCAATGGGTTTGCCCATTTCCAGGGTGATCATCTGCGCCATGGCTTCGGCCTGGTCACGCAGGGCGCCGGCCAGAGCCAATAGCAATTGCGCGCGGCGGCCCACGGTTTGGCGGCGCCAGGTGCGGAAGGCAGCGGTGGAACGGGTGAGCGCGGCATCCAGCTGCGACGGGCTTTCATACGCGTAGCTGCCAACGGTCTCGCCATTGGCCGGGTTGATCGACAACGCGTGGGTCTGATGGGAAATAGCGTTCATGGCACCGTCCTGCAGGGGTGATGGGAATGGAAGCCAGCGTACGCTGCTGGACGTTTTCCGAAAACTGAATAATATTAAGCAATACATTCACGATTGGAGAATGAATTGGATCTGGTGCAGTTGGAAATCTTCAAGGCCGTTGCCGAACAAGGCAGCATCAGCGCCGCCGCGCAGTTGATCCATCGGGTGCCGTCGAACCTGACCACGCGGATCAAACAACTGGAGCAGGACCTGGGCGTGGAGCTGTTTATCCGCGAGAAAAGCCGCCTGCGCCTGTCACCGGCCGGGTGGAATTTCCTCGGCTATACGCGGCGTATTCTCGATCTGGTACAGGAGGCCCGCGCCACGGTGGCGGGGGAGGAACCCCAGGGCGCCTTTGCCCTCGGCTCGCTGGAAAGTACCGCGGCGGTGCGTATTCCCGCGTTGCTGGCGGCGTATAACCAGCAGTACACCAAGGTTGAGCTGGACCTGAGCACGGGACCGTCGGGCACGATGATCGAAGGCGTGCTGTCCGGGCGTTTGACGGCGGCCTTTGTCGATGGCCCGGTGCTGCACTCCACGCTGGAGGGCGTGGCGGTGTTTGAAGAGGAGATGGTGGTGATTGCGCCGCTGCATCATGCGCCGATCACGCGGGGGCGGGAGGTGAATGGCGAGAACATCTACACCTTTCGTTCCAACTGCTCATATCGGCATCACTTCGAGCGTTGGTTCTCACAGGACGGTGCGGTGCCGGGCAAAATCTTCGAGATTGAGTCTTATCACGGCATGCTGGCCTGCGTCAGCGCCGGGGCAGGGCTGGCGTTGATGCCGCGCAGTATGCTGGAAAGCATGCCGGGGGCGGCGGCGGTCAGCGTCTGGCCGTTGACGGAAAACTTCCGTGTGTTGAATACCTGGCTGATCTGGCGCCGGGGCACGGTGTCGCAGAGCCTGAACAGCTTCGTAAAACTGCTGGAGGAACGCGGGCTTGCAGCAGCCTGAATCCAACGTAGGAGCGAGCTTGCTCGCGAAAAACGTCAACGATAACGCGTAATTGCTGGATAAACGCGGTGGCTGTGAGTTTTTCGCGAGCAAGCTCGCTCCTACAACATCAGGGCAAGCCCCCTCCCACGTTTCGCTCTTGATCAGCCGCCGAATTGGAAGGTGCCCATGGCCAGCTTGGCCATGATCGCCGTGGCGCCCAGTTGCACCAGCCACAACGCCAGGCCACCGAGGAACACCCCCAGCGCCACTTGCAGCACCAGGCTTTTCTGGCGCTTGGCTTGCGGCGCGCGTGGAGCATAGTCATGCAGTTCGTCGCGGTCGGCACGCAGATCCAGGTCGTCGTTTCTCATAGGGCTCTCACAGCAAAGGGACAGTCGGTGTGCAGTCTAGTGCGTTCGCCAACAAAAAGGGGGAAGCCCTTGGCTTCCCCCTCGTTCAACGCCTGCAGGTTTACAGCACCTGAACGATTGCCTGTGTGACCGCAGCAATGTTCGACTGGTTCAGCGCCGCCACACAGATGCGGCCGGTATCCAGTGCATAGATGCCAAACTCGCTGCGCAGGCGGGTGACTTGCTCAACGCTCAAGCCGGAGTAGGAAAACATCCCACGCTGGCGCCCGACAAAACTGAAATCGTGGCCTGGCGCGGCCTTGGTCAGCTCCGCCACCATCTGCTCGCGCATGCCGCGGATGCGCAGGCGCATTTCGCCCAGTTCTGTTTCCCACTGGGCGCGCAGCTCAGGGTTGTTCAGTACCGCTGCAACGATTGCCGCGCCGTGGGTGGGCGGGTTGGAGTAGTTGGTACGGATCACGCGCTTGACCTGGGACAGGATGCGCGCGCTTTCTTCCCTGGAGTCGCCGACGATGGACAAGGCGCCCACGCGTTCGCCGTACAGGGAGAACGACTTGGAGAACGAGCTGGACACAAAGAAGGTCAGGCCCGACTCCGCGAACAGGCGCACCGCGGCGGCGTCTTCGTGGATACCGTCGCCGAAGCCCTGGTAGGCCATATCGAGAAACGGCACCAGGTTCTTGGCCTTGATGACGTCCAGTACGTTCTGCCAGTCCGCCGGGCTCAGGTCGACACCGGTCGGGTTGTGGCAGCAGGCGTGCAACACCACGATGGACTGTGGCGGCAGGGCGTTGAGGTCTTCGAGCAGGCCGCTGCGGTTGACGTCGTGGGTGGCGGCGTCGTAGTAGCGGTAGTTCTGTACCGGGAAACCGGCGGTTTCGAACAGCGCGCGGTGGTTTTCCCAGCTCGGGTCGCTGATGGCCACCACGGCGTCGGGCAGCAACTGCTTGAGGAAGTCGGCACCGATCTTCAGCGCGCCGGTGCCACCCACGGCCTGCACGGTTACCACACGGCCGGCTTCGAGCAGCGGCGACTTATCACCGAACAGCAGGGTTTGCACGGCCTTGTCGTAGGCCGCGATGCCGTCAATCGGCAAGTAGCCACGGGCGGCATGTTGCGCCACGCGAATGGCTTCCGCTTCGGCAACGGCACGCAAGAGCGGAATCTTCCCCTCCTCGTTGCAGTAAACGCCCACGCCAAGGTTGACCTTGGTGGTTCGAGTATCGGCGTTGAATGCTTCGTTGAGGCCCAGGATTGGATCGCGTGGTGCCATTTCGACAGCGGAGAACAGGCTCATTTTTGCGGCAGCTCTATGGGGGAAGGGAGGGACGTGTCGCGCTCCAGCCGGTTGCACTAGAGCGGTGCACAAACGGGGAGCTAGTATAGAGGCCATCACGGCTGAGGGCGACAGCGGAAATGGCTTTTCGGCCAAGTTTTTCGGTTTAATTGCCCACCGTTAGTCTTATTGCAGATTGATCCCGGACGGCAGGTAGGACGTTTGCCTTGAAACCCGACACCTTCGTCACCACTACTACGGCTATCATGGTTTTTTCCTGCAACCTGCGATGATTATTCGTGGGTTGCTGAGCTATTTCGTCCCTGGCGGTGTTGAGTCTGGGGTGACCACACGAGGTACGTTATGTCGGATTTCCAGCTCGTCACCCGTTTTGAACCCGCCGGCGACCAACCGGAAGCGATTCGCCAGATGGTCGAAGGCATTGAGGCCGGCCTGGCGCATCAGACGCTGCTTGGGGTGACCGGTTCAGGCAAGACGTTCAGCATCGCCAACGTGATCGCGCAGATCAATCGCCCGACCCTGGTGCTGGCACCGAACAAAACCCTGGCCGCGCAGCTGTATGGCGAGTTCAAGGCGTTTTTCCCGAACAACGCGGTGGAGTATTTCGTTTCCTACTACGACTACTACCAGCCCGAAGCCTATGTGCCGTCCTCCGATACCTTTATCGAGAAGGATGCGTCGATCAACGACCATATCGAGCAGATGCGGCTGTCGGCGACCAAGGCCTTGCTGGAGCGCAAGGACGCGATCATCGTCACCACGGTTTCGTGCATCTACGGCCTGGGCAGCCCGGAAACCTATTTGAAAATGGTGCTGCACGTTGATCGCGGCGACAAGCTCGACCAGCGCGAACTGCTGCGGCGCCTGACCAGCCTGCAGTACACCCGCAACGACATGGACTTTGCCCGTGCGACGTTCCGCGTGCGCGGCGATGTGATCGACATTTACCCGGCCGAATCCGACTTGGAGGCGATCCGCATCGAGCTGTTCGACGATGAAGTCGAAAGCCTGTCGGCCTTCGACCCGTTGACCGGCGAGGTGATTCGCAAACTGCCGCGCTTCACCTTCTACCCAAAAAGCCACTATGTGACCCCGCGTGAAACCCTGATGGGCGCGATCGAGGGCATCAAGGTGGAATTGGCCGAGCGCCTGGAGTATTTGCGTTCCAACAACAAGCTGGTGGAAGCCCAGCGCCTGGAGCAGCGCACCCGTTTCGACCTGGAGATGATCCTGGAGCTGGGCTACTGCAATGGCATCGAGAACTACTCGCGCTACCTGTCGGGCCGCGAGTCCGGTGCGCCGCCACCGACACTCTATGATTACCTGCCGCCGGATGCCTTGCTGGTGATCGACGAATCCCACGTCAGCGTGCCGCAAGTCGGCGCGATGTATAAGGGCGACCGTTCACGCAAGGAAACCCTGGTGGAATACGGCTTCCGTCTGCCATCGGCGCTGGACAACCGGCCGATGCGTTTTGACGAATGGGAAGCCATCAGCCCGCAGACCATCTTTGTCTCCGCAACGCCTGGCAACTACGAGGCCGAACACGCCGGCCGGGTAATTGAACAGGTCGTGCGACCGACCGGCCTGGTCGACCCGCAAATCGAAATCCGTCCGGCGCTGACCCAGGTCGATGACCTGCTGTCGGAGATCAACAAGCGCGTGGCCCTGGAAGAGCGCGTGCTGGTCACCACCCTGACCAAGCGCATGTCCGAAGACTTGACCGATTACCTGGCCGACCACGGCGTGCGCGTACGCTACCTGCACTCGGACATCGACACGGTGGAGCGGGTGGAAATCATTCGGGACCTGCGCCTGGGCACCTTTGATGTGCTGGTGGGCATCAACCTGCTGCGCGAAGGCCTGGACATGCCCGAGGTATCACTGGTGGCGATCCTGGACGCGGACAAGGAGGGCTTCCTGCGCTCCGAGCGTTCGCTGATCCAGACCATCGGCCGCGCGGCGCGCAACCTCAACGGCCGGGCGATCCTGTATGCGGACCGCATCACCGGTTCCATGGAGCGGGCGATCGGCGAGACCGAGCGTCGTCGCGAGAAGCAGATTGCGTTCAACCTGGAACACGGCATTACCCCCAAGGGCGTGTTCAAGGATGTGGCCGACATCATGGAAGGCGCCACCGTACCCGGCTCGCGCAGCAAGAAGCGCAAGGGCATGGCCAAGGCTGCCGAGGAAAGCGCCAAGTACGAGAACGAACTGCGCTCGCCGAGTGAAATCACCAAGCGGATTCGGCAGTTGGAAGAGAAGATGTATCAGTTGGCGCGCGATCTGGAGTTTGAGGCCGCGGCGCAGACCCGGGATGAGATTGGCAAGTTGCGCGAGCGGTTGCTGGCTGTTTGATCTGGGGTGACTTCACTGGCCTCATCGGGGCATAGGTATCTACACAGCTTTGATATGACACCGGCATGTGGCGAGGGAGCTAGCCCCCGATGGCGGCCTCCGGGCCGACCAGGATGTTGGTGTCGATCCAGGTCCAAATGTGGGAGGGGGCTTGCCCCCGACGGCGGCCTCAGGACCGACCAGGATGTTGGATCAGATCCAGTACATATCCGTTTCTGCGGTAACGGCTACTTAAGGTTCCGCCCTGACGGCGGCTCACTTTTGAAAAGCGCAAAAGTAAGCAAAACGCTCTTGCCCCACCACTC
>NZ_CVTO01000147.1:0-3183 GCF_900004715.1 Pseudomonas sp. 24 E 13 | reverse complement strand
GCTCGCTTCGCATCGTGGTTACGGTTGGGCGCTGCTGAGTTGTGTAGATACCTATGCTCATCGGGGGCAAGCCCCCTCCCACCTGTTGATGTGTGAATACAGTCAAGTGTGGGAGGGGGCTTGCCCCCGATGGCCGCGCCTCGGTTTTCCAGAAATCCCCCAGGCTGTTACCATTCGCCCCTTGTTTCAATTTTCAGTTTCATCGCCCATTCGAGACCTGCCATGACCACCGTCCGCACGCGCATTGCGCCATCGCCTACTGGGGATCCCCACGTCGGCACTGCTTACATCGCCCTGTTCAACTACTGCTTTGCCAAGCAGCACGGCGGTGAATTCATCCTGCGGATCGAAGACACCGATCAACTGCGCTCGACCCGTGAGTCGGAACAGCAGATTTTCGATGCCCTGCGCTGGTTGGGCATTACCTGGGCCGAAGGCCCGGATGTCGGCGGCCCCCACGGCCCGTATCGCCAGAGCGAGCGCAGCGATATCTACAAGCAGTACACCCAGCAACTGGTGGACATGGGCCACGCGTTCCCCTGCTTCTGCACCGCCGAAGAGCTGGACCAGATGCGCGCCGAGCAACAGGCCCGTGGCGAGACACCGCGCTACGATGGCCGCGCGCTGCTGTTGTCCAAAGAGGAAGTGGCCGCGCGCCTGGCCGCCGGCGAGCCCCATGTGATCCGCATGAAAGTGCCGAGCGAAGGCGTGTGCGTGGTGCCGGACATGCTGCGCGGTGATGTCGAGATTCCGTGGGACCGTATGGACATGCAGGTGCTGATGAAGACCGACGGCCTGCCGACGTACTTCCTGGCCAACGTGGTCGACGACCACCTGATGGGCATCACCCATGTGCTGCGCGGCGAAGAATGGCTGCCGTCGGCGCCCAAGCTGATCCTGCTCTATGAATACTTCGGCTGGGAGCAGCCGCAGCTGTGCTACATGCCGCTGTTGCGTAACCCGGACAAGAGCAAGTTGTCCAAGCGCAAGAACCCGACGTCGGTGACCTTCTACGAGCGCATGGGCTTCATGCCCGAAGCCATGCTCAATTACCTGGGCCGCATGGGCTGGTCGATGCCGGACGAGCGCGAGAAATTCTCGCTGCAGGAAATGGTCGATAACTTCGACCTGTCCCGCGTCTCCCTGGGCGGGCCGATTTTCGATATCGAGAAGCTGTCGTGGCTTAACGGCCAGTGGTTGCGTGATTTGCCGGTAGAAGAGTTCGCCAGTCGTGTGCAGCAGTGGGCACTCAACCCCGAGTACATGATGAAGATAGCGCCGCTGGTGCAGGGCAGGGTGGAAACGTTCAGCCAGGTCGCACCGCTGGCCAGCTTTTTCTTCGCCGGTGGCGTGAACCCGGAGGCCAAGCTGTTTGAATCGAAAAAGCTCTCCGGTGACCAGGTGCGTCAGTTGATGCAGTTGATCCTGTGGAAGCTCGAAAGCCTGCGCCAATGGGAGAAGGATGCGATCACCGCGACGATCCAGGCAGTGGTCGAGTCGCTGGAGCTGAAGTTGCGTGATGCCATGCCGTTGATGTTTGCCGCGATTACCGGGCAGGCCAGTTCAGTGTCGGTGCTCGACGCGATGGAAATCCTCGGCCCGGACCTCACGCGTTTCCGTCTGCGCCAAGCCCTTGATTTGCTTGGTGGTGTTTCGAAGAAAGAAAACAAAGAGTGGGAAAAGCTGCTGGGCGCTATCGCTTAAGCGCACGGCTGTAAGGACGAAACCCCGGTTTTCCGGGGTTTCGTCGGTAAGTGATTGTTATCCCGGCAAAAAATTTTGAAAATTGTTGAAAATAAATTTGACACGTTTCGAAACCGCCATTAAGATTCGCCCCGTCCTCACCGATGAGGGGCTATAGCTCAGCTGGGAGAGCGCTTGCATGGCATGCAAGAGGTCAACGGTTCGATCCCGTTTAGCTCCACCAATTTACAGGTTCAAGGTNNCGGCCACACCGTCCTTGAATCGATCGGNACTCAGCNCNGATCANTTGTACAGAAGGTTTGTGTCCCCTTCGTCTAGTGGCCTAGGACACCGCCCTTTCACGGCGGTAACAGGGGTTCGAGTCCCCTAGGGGACGCCACGATTACCCGCTCTGCGGGATTTTTAAGGGTCATTCAATTATTGAATGGCCCTTTTGTTTGTCTGGCGTTCGGCCAATTCTTTCTCCACTTCCTTTCTTCTGTTCTGACCAATGGTCATGCTTGTCGCTTGCGCAATATTATTATGGTAATAATATTAAACCCATGAGAGACGGAGGCTTTGATGAGCGATAAAAAAGCGCAAACGCGCGAACGCATCTTGCAGGCCGCCAGCGCGGCATTGATCCAGCGTGGCCCGGCTGAACCGAGTGTCGGCGAAGTCATGGGGGCGGCGGGGCTGACGGTCGGCGGTTTTTATGCGCACTTTGAGAGCAAGGATGCGCTGATGCTGGAGGCCTTCACCCAGTTGCTGGCCAAGCGCCGCGCGGCGATAGAAGACCTGGACACGCAACTGACCGGCGAAGAGCGCCGAAGCCTGGTGGCGGCGTTTTACTTGTCGCGCAAGCACCGGGACTCCACCGGCGAGGCGTGCCCGCTGCCTGCGACGGTTGGCGAAATGGGCCGTTTGCCGGACGCGTTCCGCCAGGCACTGAGCGAACATTGCGAGCTGATGGCCGCCCAATTGGCGGCCACGCCGGAAGATACCGACAAGGCCCTGGCCGACATGGCGCTGATGGTCGGCGGCCTGACGCTGGCGCGGGCCCTGGGGCCCGGGGAGCTGTCCGATCGTGTGCTGCGCGCCGCCAAGTCGGCGGTACGCTGAAAGAGGGTTCAGGGCATGGGCGGCTTGAATTGGGTTCGTGGTTTCAACGGCACGGTCGGCCGACTCGCGCCGCAAACGGTGGCCAACCGAATGCGCCGCACCTTCATGACGCCCCGTGAGCTACCGCCACGGGCGTGGGAGCTGCCGGTGCTGGCGCAATCGGAGCGCATCACCTTGCGCTTTGGCCTCTCGGCGCTGCGCTGGGGGCAAGGACCGGCGGTGTTGCTGATGCACGGCTGGGAAGGCCGGCCTACGCAATTCGCCAGCCTGATCACGGCGTTGGTGGAGGGCGGCTACTCGGTGATTGCTCTGGATGGCCCGGCCCATGGGCATTCGCCAGGGCGTGAAGCGCACGTGCTGCTGTTCGCCCGTGCCATG
>NZ_CVTO01000152.1:67337-102464 GCF_900004715.1 Pseudomonas sp. 24 E 13 | reverse complement strand
GTCGAGCCGCCGTCGGCAAGGGCAGGGTGGTCGAGCGATTCTCATGGTCGGTCCACACCACCGAATCGCCTGAAACTACAAGCCGATGCGCCAGCGCATGACTCCAGCCAAACCCCAACCCGCAATCCACGTCCACCGCACTGGTGCGATACAAGCGCGTCCACTCGAATGGCAAGATCCCATCCAGCGCGCCATCGGTCAGGGTCAGCAGTTCCTCGCCGGTGACCATCGACACCGGGCAACCGTTCGTAACGGTCTTGTCCGCAGAAGCCGCCGCATCGCCCTTCGGGTTGGACGCCACGGCCGGCACATCATCCACCGACTCCTGGCGAACCAACGCTGTACGTTGCGTCTTGTTGCGCACCATCGGCACCGCGTTCGAAACCAACTGCTCGCCTGCCTTCAACGGCGCCACCGGCACTGCTTTGACCGGCGTCGCCGCACTGTTCAGCAACAGAGGCTTGGCCGCCTGCACGTGAGTTTCCAGCCCAGGCCCCGGCACCTGCCTGGCTAGCAACTCCAACAACGCCCGCGCCCGCCCGGACTTGATAGAACTCAACACCTGAGCCCCCAGCCGAAGCTGCACCCCCATCCCCCGCGTGGCCCATATCAGCAACAGGTTGATCAGGACTTCGCCGGTGAGCTCACCCAACAGCTCGTACATTTCGGGCGGCGGCTGCAGGCGTATCCAACTGACCATCGCCGACAAATAGATAAACAGCAGCGGCTCATCGCTGAGCACCAGAAAGCCTTGGGCGAGTGTGTCCTTGCCCAGTTTCAGCAGTTCATCGAGTTCGGCTTGGGAAAGGTACTGCAGCAGCTTTTCGCTGTTGGACTTAAGGTTCGCCAGCAGGTCGTACAGCTCGGTGATGTTGTCCCACAGGTTGTAAAAGGCCTGGCCAATCCCGCTTGCAAAGGCCGCACCCTGTTTCACGCTGCGCTTGAAGGACGGGGCTTTGGCAAAATCGGCCCATTGAGGCTCGAAGCGCTCGCGCCACTGCTTGCGCAGATCCGCTTCCAGTCCGGCAATCACCGACTGGTAGGACGCATACAGCGCCTTGACGTGATCTTTGGAAACATTGGGGTAGAAAGTGACTCGGTATCGCTGGTCGCGAGTACATTCGGGCACTTCAAGCATGCCGCTGGGGCCGATGGTGCGGTGCAGCGGCGCGCCAAAGGGCGTGCCGTCCGGCGCAATGGCTTGCAGCGTCACCGGCGTGTTGCCGATAGGAACGAAGCGCGTGCTCTCGAACAGATGCACCAGGGTCAGCCCACCCTGGGCCTTGCATTGAGCGACTGTGCGACTGGGTGTGTCGGAAGAGATCGGCGCGACCAGTGCGACGTCGTCACCGATCTTGAACACCTGCTCGACTTCCAGTGCCGAGCCACTGAAAAAGCTGTCGGCCCACGCGTCGAAGGTGTTCAGGCAATTGCGCAAATCCCCAAGCACGTTTTCAACATCCGGCGCTTTGGGGTCCATGGGTGCCAGGACGAAGCTGGCCAGCGCCGGAATCAAAACACAGCCCCAATAACCGGGGCTCTAACGAAAAGAACCATCTGCAATCCCTCGCACTGAATGATCAGGCGAGGGACTTTGCAGCGGGTCACAGGTAAAAGAAGTCGGCGCTATTCGCGGGGATGGCGAAGAAGTTTCGTTTTAACCTCAGGTATGCTGCGGCATGGTTGTAGGAGTCGGATTACGGGCTGAGCGCTCCTACAGCTTCAGTTGCCCAATCGCCTTACTCAATTCTCCCGCCAACGTCGCCAGTTCATTACTGGTGGTCGCCGAATCCACGGTCTGCTGCACGGTATTCTCGGTCACATCACGAATACTCACCACGGCGCGGTTCATCTCTTCGGCGACATGGCTCTGCTGTTCGGCGGCCACCGCAATCTGGGTGTTGCTCTCACGCATCTGCGCCACGGCGCCGGTGATTTCGGCGAGTGCGGCGCCGGCTTCCTGGGCCTGTTGCACGCAGTCATCGGCTTTGAGCGAGCTTTCCTGCATGAAGTCCACCGCGTCGCGGGTACCGGCTTGCAGCGCCGAGACCATGCGGGTGATTTCGTCGGTGGAGCTCTGCACGCGCTTGGCCAGATTGCGCACTTCGTCAGCGACCACCGCAAAGCCACGGCCCATTTCGCCGGCGCGGGCAGCTTCGATGGCGGCGTTGAGGGCGAGCAGGTTGGTCTGTTCGGCGATACTGTGGATCACCCCGACCACGCCGTTGATTTTCTGGCTGTCTTCGGCGAGTTTCTGGATCATCTCAGCGGTCTGCTGCACACCGGTGGACAGTCCGGCAATCGAACGTTGCACACGTGTGACCACTTCCTGGCCGCTGCCGGCGAGGGTATCGGCGGTTTGCGAGAGGTCGCGGGTGGCCCCGGCGTGCTGGGCAATATGGTGGACGGTGGCGGTCATTTCGTTGATCGCCGTGGCGGCCTGGTCGGTCTCGCTTTGCTGGCCGAGCATGCCGTGCTGCACCTCGTTCATGCTGCTGGCCAGGCGGGCGGCGCCCTCGTCCAATTGCCTGGCGGTCCGGGCCACGGTATTGACCACCCGCTGGTAGCCCGCTTGCATGGCATTGAAGGCGCTGGCCATTTGCCCGACTTCATCCTTGCAGGCCAGGGGCACCCGGGCGGACAGGTCGCCGGTCTTTTCTACATGGAGCATCACGTCCTTGAGGGTGTTGAGCTGGCTGAGCAGGAAGCGGATCAGCAGTTGCGAGGCGCCGAGCATCGCCAGCATCAGGACCGCCACCGCCACCGCATAGTTGACGAAGCGTTCGCCGAACACCTGGCGCAGGCTTGGCGCGTAGGCGAGAACGGCGACCTGTTGTCCGTCGGCACGGCGGATGACCTCGGCGCCCACCAGCGGGTTCACGCCGAACAAGGGCAGGTGACTGAGCTCGACCCAGCCGCTTGCGCCTTGCAAGGCGGACAGATCCTGGCCTGCCCGTTGTGGCGCCTGGTCGCGGGTGAAGGTCAGCCAGTTCTCGCCAGTGGGCAGTGTCTTGTCGGCCGGCCAGGTGTTGAGCAACTGCGCCTGGGCCCTGGCCGAAACCTGGGACGCCTGGCTGCGGGCCTGTTGTTCGAGCTGGACGGCATACAGCACCAGCAGCAACGTGGTGATGAAAGCGACCGCGTTGACGGCCCAGAATTTGTACTTCAGTGAGATATTGCTAAGCCAGGCACCCATGGAGGTTTTCTCTGATAGCGGAAACAGCATTGGCAAGGTGCCATTATTGTGCCGCTACTCAGGAACGGGTTTTTGACATGGGTCAATGCGCCGCATCACCGACGGTAGGCAAGCCGAAAAAAGCCCGGGCACAGGCGGTACTGTGCAGCGCCAGGTCTTCCAGGGTTTCATGGCGATGCAGGGCAACTTCGCGAAGCACTTCGCTCAGGAAGGCGGGCTCATTGCGGCCGTTCTTCGGCTTGGGGCGCAGCGTGCGTGGCAGCAGGTAGGGCGCATCACTTTCCAGCATCAGACGGCCGCGGGGAATTTCCCTGACCAATGGGTGCAGATGCGTCCCACGGCGCTCATCGCAGATCCAGCCGGTGATGCCGATGTGCAGGTCAAGGTCGAGGTAGCTGAAGAGCGCCTGTTGTTCGCCGGTGAAGCAATGCACCACGGCGGCGGGCAAGTGGTCACGGTAATCCTTGAGGATCTCCAGCAGGCGCTGGTTGGCATCGCGTTCGTGAAGGAACACCGGCAATTTCAGTTCGACAGCCAGGGCCAGGTGTTGCTCGAGGACTTTTTCCTGTTGTGGGCGCGGCGAAAAGTCCCGGTTGAAGTCCAGTCCGCACTCGCCGACGGCACGCACACGAGGCTGGTTGAGCAAGTCGCGCAAACGCTGGGCGCTGTCGCTGCCCCAGGCGCTGGCGGAGTGGGGGTGAATGCCGGCGGTGCTGAACAGGCGTTGCCCACTGTCATCAAGGCTTGTGCACAGCGCCAGGGCCTGCTCGCTGCCTTCGACACTGGTGCCGGTGAGCACCAATTGCTGCACGCCGGCGGCGTAGGCTCGCTCGAGAACGGCCGAGTGCCTCTCGTCGAAACTGGGGTTGGTCAGGTTGACGCCGATATCAATGAGTTGCATGGTGCTACCTCCGCCTGCGGCCGGAAAGCATATCAGAGCTGCAGATTTATAAGAAAAACGAAGAACTACAACGCGTTATAGCTGTCTTTGAACGTCGCCGGCGACATTGTGGCGGGCCCTTTGCCTCTACCTTGTCGTCGTTGCACGCGTTGCCAGCGCATAAAGCGCTCTGTTTCTGACGCCCGACACCTGGTGTTTAACGAAGGTGTTGGCCAGTTTTCTTTCCGGAGAGCGGATGATCCGACCCGCGGCGTTACTCATGATGTGCGTGACGTTACTGCTGCCCATGGCGGCGGTCGCGCGTCTGGATGGGCCGCTGGAAGTGACCAAGCCCGGCAAGGTCCGTGACCTGGCAGAGATTCGCTCCAGTCGTACCCTGCGCGTGTTGGTCAACCAGAGCCGCAACAGCTCCGGTGAAGTGCAGGGCCAGGCCATCGGTGTCGAATACCATCGCCTGCGTGCGTTCGAGCAATACCTCAATGGCCGTGCCCGCGATGGGCAGGCAATCAACCTCAAGATCATCCCCAGGGCCAAGGACCAGTTACTTGCCGCGCTGGCCCGTGGCGAAGGCGACTTGGTAGCCCCCGGCGAACTGCTGGACGTGAAGGCCGCGCACAAGATCAGCAGCAGTGACCCGATCGCCAGCAACGTGCCGCTGTGGCTGGTTGGCGTCAAGGGTGAACGACGGTTTACCCGGTTGGAGCAATTGTCGGGTCGCACCCTGACGTTGACCACCGGCAGCGCGGCGGCGGATGCGATCAGCCAGGCCAACCAGAAACTGGCCCTGCACAAGCGCCCGCCGATCAAGGTGGAATGGGTCGACCCGAGCCTGGCGGTGGAAGACGTGCTGGAGATGGTGCAGGCCGGGATCTTTCACCTGACCATCGTTGAAAAACCGATTGCCGAGCGCTGGTCGAAAATCCTGCCCAAGTTGCGCTTTGACAAGCAGGTGGTCATCAGTGAGCCGGGCGACGAGTACTGGTTCGTGCGCCAGGATGCGTCGATGCTGCGGGCGAGCATCGATCGTTTCCTCAAGACCTACCACACCCCATCCGACCAGGATGTGGCGTTCCAGCGTATCTATCGACGTCTCTACCAGGTGCGCAACCCGTTGGCCCGCGCCGACCGTCAACGCCTGGAGAAACTGCGCCCGGTCCTGCAAAAGCATGCGCGCGAGCAAGGCATGGACTGGTTGAACCTGGCCGCGCTGGCATTCAAGGAGTCCGCGCTTGACCCAGGGGCACGCAACAGCGGTGGTCCTACCGGTTTGATGCAGATCACGCCTTCGGCGGCGCAGCGGGTGGGCGTGAACAATATCGAGAATCTGGACAGTAATGTGCAGGCGGGCGCGCGCTACCTGGCCATGATCCGTCGCAAGTTCTTTGCCAGCCCCAAGCTCAACGAGCGTGAACGCATGGCTTTTGTGCTCGCCGCGTATAACATGGGGCCGGAGCGGGTGCAGGGCATGCGCACCGAAGCCCGGCGTCGGGGGCTCAACCCCAATCAGTGGTTCTTCCAGGTTGAACGCATTGCCATGGAGCAGGTAGGGATGGGCGCCGTCAGCTATGTTAATAGCGTCAACAAATACTATCTGGCGTTCGACCGGGAGCGGGAGTCCCTGGAACCGTCGGCGCCGAACGTTGCGTCGCGTAAATAATCGAATTTATCGATGGTGATAATGCAGTTTTTCGGCTTTTATCATTGTTTAAACTGATTAATATAGCGGCCAACCAACCCCTATCTGAAAAAGGATTTACCTCGTGAGCCCATTGATTACCCGTGTCCTGTCCACTCGCGCAGGTTATGGTCTGACCGTTCTGCGCATTTTCGTCGGTATCATCTTCGCTGCCCACGGCTCGCAAAAACTTTTTGGCTGGTTCGGCGGCGGTGGTCTGGCCGGCACTGCCCAATGGATGGAAAGCATCGGCCTGGCGCCGGGCACCCTGATGGCCGTGTTGTCCGGCGGCACCGAGTTCTTTGCCGGCCTGGCGCTGATCATCGGCCTGCTCGCACGTCCTGCGGCACTGGGCCTGACCTTCCTGTCGCTGGTGGCGATCTTTTCCGTGCACATTCATAACGGGCTGTTCATGGCCAACAATGGCTATGAGTTTGCGCTGGCCCTGCTTGGCGGCTCGCTGGCGGTACTGTTCGAAGGTGCCGGCAAACTCTCGGCCGATCGCGCCATCACCCACTGATCGTTTCGCAAGGTAGGAGGCCCGCCACGTGCGGGCCTTTTTCGTTGCTCGGGATTCTTGACACTGCCCCGCCAGCTTCTCTAGGATGCTGCTCATGCGCCGATTTAAACAGCTAATTGCGGGGCGCCACTGGACTCAAGCAGTCCGACAGAACCATGCACTCATCAGCAGGCACGGGTCGAAATACCGCTAAAGCGCTGGTTCGGTGTTGCCTCTCACCTGCCCGCAGACTTTTGAGGCAGAGACACGACACAATGAATGCACCACGCCCCCTGATACGCCTGGCCCCCATCACCGCGGACCTGACTCAGCGCAGCCCGAAAATCCTCCTGGGCGGCAAGCACCAGCCGACGCTGCTGCGCTACCTGGATGGCTGGCCCCGTCGCACCGGGCGGCCTTCGGCGTTCCTGATCCAGTTCGTGGAAGACGGCGACTCCCTGACGCGTTTCGCCAGTAACAGCTTTGACCTCGCTGTTATCCAGGCACCGAGTGCAGGCAATGCCGAAGAGGTGATCCGCCAACTGACCCGTATTGCCCGGCAAGGGTTGATTGCCCGTCGCTGATACCCGCCGCCCGGCGATCAGCCAAAGGTCACCGGCGACCATCGGCGTCGACGCAGGCAGCGATACCGTAGCCAGGCTATCAGGCACAGCATCAGGGGCACCATCGCGATCATCAGCAGCTTTATGGTGCGTTCGAAGCGGTTTAACGGTGCATACGCCTGCGCCTTGAGGGCATGCAATTCCATCGGCAGGCGCAGGCGCTCCTTGTTAAGCGCTTGCAATTGGGTACTGGTGTCCACGACCTGGGTGCCCAGGCCTGTGGCCTTTGGATTGAGCCGTTGCCATGCTTGTTCGGTATGCTCAAGACGACGTTCCAGTTCCGCTGCCTTTTCCCGATAGGCCTGTGCGGCAGCTTCGCGCATGGGCGTGAGGGTGCTGAGCGAACGCGACGTGATGTGCGGGCGAATATTGGCAAGTAATGCGGGCGCCGCCAGGTTATCCAGGGTATTGAGTACGAACTGCAGGTTGTTGTTGCCCGTTGCCTGGCTGACAGCGTCGGCGAGTACATCGGTATCGGCAACCACCACGACCTCGATCCGGGCAGCCTTTTGCAAGCCGGGCGGCTGTCCGCTCAATCCGTCAGGAAATGCCGAATAGGCCGGCCCCTCGAGACGCGCGGCGATGACATGGCGCTGGCCTGAAGTGGAGGCTTCGTCAATCAGCGCGTCGAACTGCGTCGTTGAAGCGAAGCGCTCGGCGTCCAGCAGCGCAGACTGCCGAGAGCTTTGCAGCAGCGGGGTGAACGTCTTGCGATTTTTTCGGGCGCGCAAGATCGCGCCACTGCTTGATACGCTCAGGCTGTCGAGTTTCCAGGTGCTGATATCCTGAGCATTCATTGCCTGTCGTGGCAGTTTCAACCTGGCGGGGTGCAGCACGGTGGGCATGCCCGGGCCGAGCGATGCCGACGAGGCATACAGGCTGTCGACCAGCAGCTTGTTCGTGGGCATGCGTATGCCCCAGGCGTTCAACAGGCCATCGAGCCTGGAATCTACCGATACGGCTTCAGACCCCATCTCGCTTACCGGGTCGATGAAGATCATCAGCTTGCCGCCCCCCAGGACAAACTGTTCCATGGCGTAAAGCGCTTGTTCGGCAAGCGCCCTCGGTTGCACGACCATCAAGCTACCTATCGAGGCAGGCACCTGGGAGATGTTGGAGGCCAACTCTGTCAGGTTGAAATGCCCGCGCATCTGCTCCATCAGTTGACTGGCGGACTCATTCAACGGCAACCCGGACAGCAGGCCGACACTGGGCCGTTGAGGGTGCATCAACCGATAGATCAGTTGGCTGATCTGATACTCGAGCAGCGGTTCGTCCACGGGGTTGAACGCATCGATGCGTTGCATACCCTGGCCGGCACGCGTGCCTATAAGGCCAAGGAATCCTTGTGTGTCATTCAGGCCGAACAAGCTGGCTTTGTAGGCATCTTCGGAAAAAGGGGTTGGATCAATAATGTGCAGGTTGATCATGCCGTTGGCGGCCGCTTCGAATTCCTGAAGCAAATCCTCTATGCGTTGGCCGAAGCGTTTCACGGTTCGGCTTTTTTTGGGTGCTGTGAGCGAGTTGAAGTAATACAAGTCCAGCGGGCTTTCAAGCGTCGTGAGCAACTGCTGCGTCGAGGGTGATAACGTATGAATTTTCTGTCGTGAAAAGTCCCAGCGGGTATCGGGTAGTTTGTTTAGCCAGACCAGGTTGAACGCCAGGAACAGTAATAATATGACGATCAACGTCATACCCACACGAAGAGCGGATCGCATCAGCGACTTTCCTTAGCTGTTTTTATAGTTGAGTGTAACGATGGTTGCAGAAAGGAAGGCAACGATCATGCTGACAAAATATAAACCGTCATGCAGTGTTATTTTGCCGTTGTCCATTGAACTGAAACGGGATATCGGGTCAAGTTTCATGATGCTGTCAACTATCCAGATCGGCGCTTGATGTTCAAGCGCATCCAGGACCGAAGACAGCCCACTGATGGTCAGCAGCAAACCCAGGGTGAGGAGAAAAATAATAATCCGCTGGTGCGTGAGTGCACATATAAAGCAACCGACCGATAGGTAACTTCCCGCCAGTAGCCAACTTGCCAGAAATTGTGATGCGATCACCCCGTTGTCGGGCGTTCCCAGAAAATGCGCGGCCGCCACTATAGGAAAATTCAACAACAGGGCAATGCTGCAGACCACCCAGGCTGCGAGGAATTTTCCGATCACGCGTTCTGCCGAGGTGAGTGGCAGGGTTTTCATCATGTCGCAAAAGCCGATGTTGCGTTCATCCGACCACAGTTGCATTGATAGGCTGGGTATCAGCAGCAGGTAGAGCCAGGGGTGCAGTTCGAAAAAAGCCTGCAAGTCACTGCTGTCGCGCTCCATCCAGCGATGGGTATACAGCCCCAGCGTCGCACATAGCACCAGGAAAAACGCCACGCTCAGGTAGGTGTGCGGGGTACTGGCATAGCTGGCGAGTTGGCGTTTGAATATGAGGGGCAGTAGTTTCAAGAGGATACCTCGTGGCTCAGATGGTGAACGACATCGTTCAGGCGACCTGGCTCCAGATGCAGTGACGTGATGTTCCAGCCGCGATGGGTGATGAGTGAATTGATGGCGGGGAAGATGGCGTGCCCGGGCATGGCCAGAACCGTCACCTTTCCTGGGTTTTGACGGTCTTCCTCGATACCGGCCACGCCGGGCAGTACGGCAAGGGCGAGTAAATCCGGGGGCGGATCCGCTGCGAGCGTCACCGCTTGGAAGTGCCGGGAGCAGCGCTGCAAGTCCGCCAGCGAAGAGTCGGCAATCAGTCGCCCGCCTGCGATTACCAGGGCGCGGGTGCAAATCTCGGACAGCGCGTCGTAATGGCGGGAGGCGATGATGATGCTCATTTCTTCGGTCAGGGACTGAACAAGCGCCCTGAATTTGAGCTGTTGCTCGGTGTTCAGCCCTTCGGTGGGCTCGTCCAGGAGGAGGACGCTGGGGGAGTGCAAAATGGCTTGTGCAATCGCGACGCTGCGCTTCAAGTCAAGGCTGAGTACATCGATGGGGCAGTTGAGTACGGGGTGTAGCTCCAGTCGCATGGCGACCCGGTCGACGTGCCGGCGTTTTTCGGCACCCCTGAACCCTCGGGCGGTGGCCACAAAGTTGAGGATGCTTTTGACCGACAGCGTGTGATGGGTTATGCCCCCCTGGAGCTGGTAACCGACGGCTTGCCTGGCGAGAGTTGAATGGGTTTGGGTACTCAGGCCCTGAATGCTGACGTGCCCACGGGTGGGCCTGGCCATGCCGGAAATCAAATTCAGCAACGTTGTTTTACCGGCGCCATGCTCTCCCAGCAATCCCACGCATTCATGGCGTTGGGCACAGAACGAAAAGTCGCTTATCACGCTTTTCTTGCCCAGGTACTTTGTCAGGTTGCTGACTTCGATCATAGGTTTACCGAATCAATTGGGCGGTGCCTGAAGAATGTTTAGTTGTGGTGTCGGTGCGTTAAAAAGATTACGTTCAAATACCTGCTCTTGGGAACGCTGGGCTCACTTAATAAGTAAAGTCCTACGTTTGATTTGATAACGCGCTGAAACAATTGTGTTGTTCTGAATACTTAATAATGGTCGGATATTTGTCTGACATTTATATAAGGTTTTCTTTTTGCAATGAGGCCTGACTGCCATGATGCTTCTACGTACCCTTGTTCTTGAGCGCAGCGGCGAGGATGCTCCCGTCAACGGCGCACTGTTGTGCGGCTTTGCGGTCAAACAGACATCCTCCAACTTCCTGGTATATAGCCTTGATGAAGAAGCCGAACCCGGTCATTCCAGGGTGTATATCGCCGCCTTGCGCAAAAAACTCGAACGGTATTTTCTTGGCGGGGTTGAGTCCAAGGAGGACTTGCAAGTAGCGATGCAAGTCTTTAAGCAAATTCTGATGATGGCGGCGGCATCCGGCAATAAGGACGCTGCCGTCACCGAGTCTCAGGTTCCGTTTCACTTCATTGATCTGAAAGGCTGCAGATTGCCGCCTGCCAGGCCCGAAGATCATCACTCAGTGATCGTCAAGAAAGCCCTGGTGATGAAGGTGATTACATTGGGCATGTCCGCCCCCGCTGCGCCTGCCATCGAAAGCAGCGCGGTCATCGTGCCGTCGATCCGCTTTTCATCGCAAATGGTTGCACCGCCGCGGGGCAAGAGTGAGCCGGAGCCCGTCCCGAGGCCTGTGGATGAAGTGTGTGTTGAAGAGCCGCCGCCTCCGCCGGTCACGGTACCCGAAGTGGCGCGGGTGCCGGTCGAACCCAGCGCGCCGATTGCTCAGGCAGACCCCATCGAAATGCCGTCGCAACCCCGCTCCTCCAGGGAGAATACCTCCATTTTCGAGATAGACAGCACGCTGAGCAATCTGGCCAGGGTCGCCCAGGAACTGACACAGAAGAAACAGGCTGTCATCGAGCGCGAAGAGATGCTCGAACAGTGGCAGGCTCGATTGCAGCAACAGCAGAATCAGCAGGATGAAAGAAGCCGGGCGTTGGACCAGCAGCATTCGCGCCTGCAGGAGCAAGCACTGGAAGTGAGCCAAAAGACCGAAAAGATGGTGTTGATGATGTCGCAGCTATCGCTGATGCGACAGCGCCTGCAAGGCACGCTCGTTGAACTGGACCAGGTCCTCGACGGGCAGGGCTGAGTCACTGTCGGGCTGGATACTTTGCGCCGTTGATTTATGATCGATCCCCGCCGGCCGACGCCAGGGTATGATGCCCTGGTCTGTCGACACTATTGGACATTGCCTGGGGATGCACGCGTTTGAGTACCAAGCTGATAACCAAAGAAGGCCATGAAGCGCTGAAAAAGGAGCTGGACTACCTCTGGCGTGAAAAGCGCCCGGACACCACGCGCAAGGTGACGTGGGCAGCTTCCCTGGGAGATCGCAGCGAAAACGCGGATTACCAGTACAACAAGAAGCTGTTGCGTGAGATCGATCGGCGGGTGCGCTACCTGCGCAAACGCCTCGAAGATATGCGCGTGGTGGAATACATGCCCGAGCAGGAGGGCAAGGTGTTTTTCGGTGCGTGGGTCGATGTCGAAAACGAGCAGGGCGAGACCAAGCGTTTCCGCATTGTGGGTTATGACGAGATCTATGACCGGATGGATTACATCTCTATCGACTCCCCCATGGCACGTGCGCTGCTGCGCAAAGAGGTAGACGATGAAGCCATCGTACAAACCCCCGGCGGTGAGGTGTGCTGGTGGATTACCCGGATCGAATATGTGAAATAGCAACTGATGGCCCTTGCCGGAGCAAGGGCCATCAGTGTTTCAGCCCTCGCGCAGTACCGTCAGCGGGCTGGCGTTGAGCGCACGACGCGTGCCGAACACCCCGGCGGCACCGATCAGCGCCGCACCGATCAGCGGCAACAGCAGTAGCCAGGGGTGAGGGTGCCAGGTCAGGTCAAAGGCGTAGCGGTACAGCACCCAGGTCACCAGTTCCGTGCCCAGTGCCGCCAGCAAACCGCTGACCGCCCCCAGCAGGCCGAACTCGATGCGCCGGGCCTTGACCAGCAACCTGCGCTCGGCACCCAGCGCACGCAGCAGCGCCCCTTGGCGGATGCGCTCATCCAACGTGGCCTGCAAGCCGGAAAACAGCACGGCCATGCCGGCAGCGAGCACGAACAGCAGCACGTATTCCACCGCCAGGGTCACCTGGGCAAGGATGCTGCGCAGTTGTTCCAGCAGCGCCTCGACCTGCAGGATGGTGACGGCCGGGAAGGCGCGGGACAGGTCGACGATCTGTTGGTCATGCCCAGGCGCCAGGTAGAAGCTGGTCAGGTAGGTGGTCGGCAAATCCTTCAAGGTGCCCGGTTGGAAGATCATGAAGAAGTTGGGCTGGAAGTTGTCCCAGTTGATGGTCCGAAGGCTGGTGACCCGTGCCTCGCGATTCTCCCCGCCAATGGTGAAGACCAGATGGTCGTCGAGCTTGAGCTTCAGGCTTTCAGCCACCTTGGCTTCCACCGAGACCCCAGGCACGCCATCGCCCGGTTGCGCGGTCCACCAGGTGCCCGCCGTCAGTACATTACCCTGGGGTAAATCTGCGGCCCAGGTCAGGCTCAGGTCCCGTTGCACCGCGCGATCGCCGCTGGAGTCCTTGCTGACAATCTCCTGTACGGGCTCGCCGTTGATGCTGATCAGCCGGCCGGGTATGACGGGGTAAAGCGGTGCCGATTGCGCCTGCACGTCCAGAAGGCGCGCGCCAAACGCCTCTTTGTCGGCCGGCAGGATATTCAGCGCGAAGTAGTTGGGCGCATCCTTGGGCAACTGGTTCTGCCAGGTGTCGAGCAGCTCGCCGCGCAGCAGGGCGATCAAGCCCATGGACAGCAGGATCAAGCCAAACGCCAGGGACTGGCCGGCTGCCGCCAATGGATGGCGCAGCAATTGGCCCAGGCCCAGGCGCCAGGGCAGGGAGGCCCGTGCGAGTAAGCGGCGCAGGCTTTGCAATAACAACAGCAGCAAGCCACCGAGGATCAATGCCGCTACCACGCCGCCGCCCAGTAATGCGAAGGTCAGCACCAGATCAAGGCTCAGTCGCCACATGATCAGGCCCAGGGCAAAGAGCGCCGCGCCGTACACCATCCAGGTGCTCGAGGGGATCGGCAGCAGGTCGCGACGCAATACCCGCAACGGCGGCACCCGGCCCAGCGCGGCCAGGGGCGGAAGCGCGAAGCCGGCGAGGGCGACGAGTCCCGTGCCGATACCGGCCACGGCCGGCAGCAGCCCGCCGGGTGGCACGTCCGCGGGCAGCAGATCGTGCAGGAAGTAGAACAGCCCGAATTGCGCGAGCCAGCCGAGGACAGCGCCGGTCAGGCTTGCCAGCAGGCCCAGCACACTCAGTTGCAGGCTGAACAGCAACATGGCTTCGCGGCGTGACAGCCCCAGGCAGCGCAGCAGGGCACTGGCATCGAAGCGGCGGCTGGCAAAGCGGTTGGCCGACAGCGCCACGGCCACGCCCGCCAGCAATACCGCCACCAGGCTGGCCATATTCAGGTAACGCTCGGCCTTGCCCAGGGCGCCGCCAATCTGTTGGTTGCCATCGCGCGAGTCCTGCAGGCGCTGGTTGGCCGCCAGGCCCGGCTTGACCAGGTCGCGATAGGTTTGCAGCGCCGTGCTGCCGGGTGGGGCGCGCCACAGTTCGCGATAGCTTACGCGGCTGCCAGGCTGGACCACGCCGGTGGCGTCCAGGTCCGCCAGGTTGATCATCACCCTGGGCGTGAGGCTGTAGAAATTGCCGGCGCGGTCGGGTTCGTAGGTCAGGACGCGCGCCAGACGCAGGGTTTTCATGCCGACGTCGATGCTGTCGCCGACCTTCAGGTCCAGCGCTGTCAACAGCCGTGCTTCCACCCAGGCTTCGCCGGGTTTGGGGCCGCCGCCCGGGGTTTCGGTACCAAAGGGTTCGCCCGCACTTTTGAGCTCGCCCCGCAGCGGATACTGCTCGTTGACTGCCTTGATACTGGAAAGCTGGATGCCGTTGTCGGCCGCAATAACGCTGGAGAATTCCACGATGCGCGCATGATCCAGGCCCAGTTCGGTGCCGGATCGGATTTGCTCGGGGCGGGCTGGCGAGCTGCCTTCAAGTACCAGGTCCGCGCCCAGGAACTCGGTGGCGCGCAACAGCATGGCGCCGTTGAGGCGTGCGCCGAAATAGCCGATAGCGGTGCTGGCGGCTACGGCCACCAGCAGGGCGAAGAACAACACACGCAATTCGCCGGCGCGGGCATCGCGCAGTAATTGGCGCATGGCAAGACTGAACAGGCGTAACAGCGGCAGGCGTGCCATCAAGGCTCCAGGGGCGCGACCATCAGGCCGGCTTCAAGGCGGATCAGGCGTCGGCAGCGATGGGCCAGGCGCTCGTCGTGGGTGACCAATACCAGGGTCGTGCCGCTCTCTTTATTGAGTTCGAACAACAGGTCGCTGATGCGCTCGCCGGTATGGCTGTCGAGGTTGCCGGTGGGCTCGTCGGCAAACAGCACGTCAGGCTCGGCGGCAAATGCACGGGCAATCGCCACGCGTTGCTGCTCGCCGCCGGAAAGCTGGCGTGGCGAATGGGTCAGGCGCTTGCCGAGGCCGACGCGTTCGAGCAGGTGCGTGGCGCGCTCGCGGGCATCCTTGCGGCCGTCCAGCTCCAGCGGCAGCATGACGTTTTCCAGCGCATTGAGGCTGTCGAGCAACTGAAAGGACTGGAATACGAAACCCACGTGTTCGGCACGGATGCGCGCGCGTTGGTCTTCGTCGAGACTGCTCAGGGCTTGACCTGCCAGGGTGACTTCACCGCTGCTGGGCAGGTCCAGGCCGGCCAGCAGGCCGAGGAGGGTGGATTTGCCGGAACCGGAGCTGCCGACGATAGCCAGGCTATCGCCCTTGTTCAGTTCCAGGCTCAGTTCGTGCAGGATAGTCAGTTCACCTTCCGCGCTGGGAACCACTTTGCTGAGGTTTCGCGCGGTGAGAATGCTTGCGCCCATGGAGAATCCGATGCGAATGTGGTTTTTGAGTGCTGGCCTGGCCTTGATGTGCATGGCCCAGAACGCAGCGGCGGGTACAGTCCTGATCGTTGGCGATAGTATCAGTGCCGGTTTCGGCCTGGATACCCGCAAAGGGTGGGTCGCCCTGTTGGAGCAGCGGCTCAAACAGGAGGGTTTTGACGATAAAGTGGTCAATGCGTCGATCAGTGGCGACACCAGCGCCGGAGGCCTCGCGCGGTTGCCGGCGGCGCTTGCAGCGCATAAACCGGATGTGGTGGTGATCGAGTTGGGCGGCAACGACGGGCTGCGCGGTCAGCCGCCGGCGCAATTGAAACAAAATCTTGCCTCGATGATTCAGGCGTCCCAGGACAGCGGTGCCAAGGTGCTGCTGCTGGGCATGCAGATCCCACCCAACTATGGCAAGCGGTACGTCGACGCGTTCGCCAAGGTCTTCGGCGAGGTCGCAGAGGAAAAAAAGGTCCCGTTGGTGCCGTTTTTTCTCGAGGGAGTGGGTGGTCATCCTGACTTGATGCAAGCGGACGGTCTGCACCCGGCAGTCGCCGGCCAGGGCAAGTTGCTGGAAAATGTCTGGCCGACGCTCAAACCGCTGTTATGACGCTTTTCTACCGGCAGGCTTTCGGCTAAGGTGGCGCCCCCCCGATTTGGAGCCCCTGATGTCGCGTCCTGCCTGGTCCCTGTTCAACTACCAACTGATCGAGCCTGACGAGCAGCTGGATCTGTTCGCCTGCCAGGAAGTGCGAGTGCATCTGGTGGCGCGTCAACTGGAGTTGGGCGGCTCGATTGATCGCACGCTCTGCGGCACGTTGTTGCCGGCGCAACCGCTCTGGTCGTCGGTGGATCGTTCGATCTTCCAGGACCAGCGCCTGTGCCCGTTATGCAGGGCCATTCTGGAATCGCAAAAGCGCGGCACACCGCCGATCTGGCCGGAGCTGCGCTTCGAGCTCTAGCGCGGCCGGCTTGATGCCAGGCACTCGCTTGACGTATACAATCAGTTTTTTCCTACCGTCGTTCTGCGAAGGATTTTCCGGATGTTGTCGCGCCTTTCCGTCGTTACCTGCTGCCTGTCTCTCGCTGCGCTCTGTGCGGCCGGTCCGGCGTCAGCCTTGCAGTTGCCCTTGCCGCCGCCCGGTGAGGACATCGTCGGTCAGGTCCAGGTGATCAAGGCCAAATACGAAGACACGTTTGCCGACTTGGGCACCACGTACGACCTCGGCTATTCGGAAATGGTCGCCGCCAACCCGGGCGTCGATGCCTGGCTGCCAGGGGCGGGTACGGATATCGTGCTGCCGACACGGTTCATCCTGCCGCCGGGCCCGCGCGAAGGCATTGTGATCAACCTGGCTGAATATCGGCTCTACTATTACCCCAAGGGGCAGGACGTGGTTTACACCTTCCCGCTGGGGATTGGTCGTGAAGGCTGGGGGTCGCCCATTGCCCATACCAGCATCATCGCGAAGACGCCGAATCCTACCTGGACACCGCCGGCCTCGATCAAGGCCGAACATGCCGCCAACGGTGACCCGCTGCCCAACGTAGTACCTGCCGGCCCTGACAACCCGTTGGGCCCGTTCAAGTTCACCCTGGGCACACCGGGTTATCTGATCCATGGCTCCAACATGAAATTCGGTATCGGCACCCGCACCAGCCACGGTTGCTTCCGCATGTTCAACAACAATGTGCTGGAAATGGCGAGCATGGTGCCGGTCGGCACGTCGGTGCGAATCATCAACGATGCCTATAAGTTCGGCAGCGCCGGCGGCAAGGTCTACCTCGAAGCCCATACGCCGTTGAACGACGATGGCACGCCCTCGGTGGTCGACAAGCACACGGCGGTGATCAATGCCCTGCTCAAGCGTGAAGACCTGGCCAACAACCTGCGGGTGAACTGGGATCAGGTGCGTGATGTGGTGGCGGCGGAAGATGGCTTGCCGACTGAAATCGGTGTGCCTGGCGTCGCTCCGGTGGTGTCCAGCGCGCCGGTTGATTTTCAATAAAGCTGGTGCGGATGGCTGCGGCCAGCTCAGCAGATTTCAGGCAAAAAAAAGCCGACCCATAAATGGATCGGCTTGATAACAACCCCGAAGGATTATTACTTGCGGCTTGCTTTTTCAAGCATGCGCAGAGCGCGCTCGTTAGCTTCGTCAGCAGTCTGTTGTGCTTTTTGAGCAGCAGCCAGCGCTTCATCAGCTTTACGGTAGGCTTCGTCTGCACGAGCCTGGGAGCGAGCTGCTGCATCTTCCGTTGCAGTCAGACGCGCTTCGGTTTCTTTGGAGACGCTGCTGCAACCGGTAGCCAGAACTGCGGCCAGAGCCAGAGCAGAGAATTTCAGAACGTTGTTCATCGTGTTCCCCTTCAAGGACTTTCTATTAGATGACTACTGTCTCAGAGTGAGCAAATAGCCGGCGTACATACTACCCATTACTTGTAGTAAGTAAACTGACGTTGCGCAAGAAGCAAAAAAAATTCTGGTACCGAATCTGTTTTGGCTAATCTGTGGGAGATTTGTATAAAGACCAGACGGGTTTTTTCATCCTGCTGAAGATTGGATCCAGGCTGAAAGCGCCGGCCCGCATGCCTCGAGCCTTGTAAGCAGATGAAATGTTATATATCCAGACGGGCACTTGCGTTGCGCTTGCGCGTACCGCAACGGGTATCTTTCGCTCATCTAGAGGTGACTTTAACAGCGTCAGTTCGTCTCAAGCTGCAACTGCCGGCAATGTTCAGGCGTTCGGTCACCGGTTGATCGAGGCCCTTTCTAATAATCCGCCCGTGGCAGGGGATGACGAGTGTGCCTTGAGCAATTGCTGAATTGGTGCCTACTATTCCCTGCGTGCAGGTGTGAGCGCTCAGGGTTTTCTCGTTGTCGAAACCGGCACGGGGTGGCGTAGATGTTCCTTCGCCGGAAAAACATCGGTAAGGTAGGGTCAATATTCAAGACCCGCGAGGAGTAGTGATGAGCGAGGCGTTGTCCATCCACCATGACCAGGCTGGTCATCAGTTCGAGACCAATGTGGACGGTCATCGTGCCTATCTGACCTATATGGACCTCGGGAAACAGACCCTGGATATCTATCGCACGTTCGTGCCCAACGCGTTGCGTGGGCGTGGTATTGCGGCTGCGTTGACCGAAGAGGCGTTGAAGTTCGCCGAAGAGTCAGGCTATACGGTCATCCCGTCCTGCTCCTATGTGGAGCGCTACATGGAGCGCCACCAGCGCCATGCCGCCAAGCTGTGAACGAACAGCCATAAAAAAACGCCGGGTTTAGCCCGGCGTTTTTGTGTGTGCCTGATTCAGGTGCGTTTGCGTGTGGGCAATACGTCCTTGAGCTTGGCGTGCATGCTGCGCAGGGTGTTCTCGGTAGCGGCCCAGTCGATGCACGCGTCGGTGATCGACACACCGTACTGCAAGTCGGCCAGGTCTTTTGGAATGGCCTGGCATCCCCAGTTCAGGTGGCTCTCGACCATCAAGCCGATGATCGATTGGTTGCCTTCGAGGATCTGGTTGGCGACGTTTTCCATCACCAGCGGCTGCAGTGCCGGGTCCTTGTTGGAGTTGGCATGGCTGCAGTCGACCATAATATTTGGCTTGATGCCGGCCTTGTTCAGCGCCTGTTCGCAGAGTGCGACACTGACCGAATCATAGTTGGGCTTGCCGTTGCCACCGCGCAGCACCACGTGACCGTAGGCGTTGCCCTTGGTGGTGACGATGGACACGCCGCCTTCCTGGTTGATGCCCAGGAAGCGGTGAGGGCTGGAGACCGATTGCAGCGCGTTGATCGCCACGGTCAGGCCGCCGTCGGTGCCGTTCTTGAAACCCACGGCCGAGGACAGGCCGGAGGCCATTTCGCGGTGCGTCTGGGACTCGGTGGTGCGGGCGCCGATGGCCGACCAGCTGATCAGGTCCTGCAGGTACTGCGGGGAGATCGGGTCCAGCGCTTCGGTCGCGGTGGGCAGGCCCATTTCCGCCAGGTCCAGCAGCAGTTTACGACCGATATGCAAGCCGTCCTGGATCTTGAACGAGTCGTCCAGGTACGGGTCGTTGATCAAGCCTTTCCAGCCGACGGTGGTACGCGGCTTCTCGAAATAGACGCGCATCACCAGGTACAAGGTGTCGGACACTTCCGCCGCCAGCACCTTGAGGCGCTCGGCGTATTCGTGAGCGGCCTTGAGGTCGTGAATCGAGCAAGGCCCGATGACGACGAAGAGGCGGTGGTCGGTGCCGTCGAGAATGTCACGGATGACTTCGCGACCCTTGGTGACGGTCTGCAGGGCAGCGTCGCTCAGGGGGATTTCGCGCTTGAGCTGATCGGGCGTGATCAGGGTCTCGTTGGATTCAACGTTAAGGTCATTGATCGGTAAATCAGCCATCGTGTTACTCGTCAGGGTCACGGGTGCCGGCCGCCAGCCATCCCCGTGCGGCGGAGCACAGCATGATTTGGATGCAGGGGGGAGGAACCTTAGCGCGTAATACGGGCCCGCGACAATGGGCAAAGGCCGCTTTAATCCAGCGCTGGCTGCATAACGGCCGCGTGGGAGAAGTCGCCGGCGTGGCGCGACACCCAATCGTGGGCCAGGGCTTCGAGTTGCTGGGCCGTGAGCTCGGCGGTTTCGTGCAGGCGGCAGTAGCGCTCGATCTGGCACACTTGCTCACCCATGCGTGCGCCGAACAGGGCATGTTCATCGGTAAAACTGATGCCGATGCGATAGCCGGCTTGCCCTTTGCGGCACCACGCAACATAGCCCGGATAGCGCGCGGTGGCGCCCAGGGAGGGGATAGACAAGTCGACCGCGGTGCCGGGGCGCCAGGCACGCGGCCAGTTGCAGGCGATGCCGCCGCGGCCGATAGTGCGCAGGCGTTGGCGGGGCAAGGGGGGAGACGGACGTTGGATCAACTCGACAGCGACATCATCAGGGTGAGGTAAAAAACGACCCATGTACACGGACTCCGAACACCGTCCAATGGACGGCAGTGGCAGCAGTATAGTGAAAGAACTGGAATTGACCGACCTGGATATCGACCAGCAACTGCTGCGATTGCCCGGGTGTTCGCTGGTAGTGTTTACCAGTGTCGGTTGTTCCAGTTGCCGCTGGGCGCGCCAGCAGTTGCCGGGCTGGCGCTTGCCGGTGGACCGACTGTGCTGGGTGGATGCCGGGCACAACGGTGGCGCGGTCGAACGTTACCAGATCTTTCATTTGCCCGCGTTGTTCCTGGTGTGCGAGGGTCAATTCCTCGGGCAATTACAGACACGTCTTACGCAACCAGACCTGACCGACGCGGTAAACCACGCACTGACACGTACCCCAGAGGATTTGCCATGATCGCCACTGCACACCCTTCGCCACGCATCGGCATCATTGGCACCGGCGCCATTGGCGGGTTTTATGGCCTGATGCTGGCGCGTGCCGGGTTCGACGTGCATTTTCTGCTGCGCAGCGAATACGCAGTGGTCAGCAAGCAGGGTCTGCGCCTCAACAGCAGCGTGCATGGCAACCTGCACCTGCATCCGGTGCAGGCGTATGCCAACGCTGCGGATATGCCGCCGTGCGATTGGCTGCTGGTGGGTACCAAATCCACCGGCAATGCCGACCTGGCCCCGACCATCGCCCAAGTTGCGGCGCCGGATGCCAAGGTGGTGCTGTTGCAAAACGGCCTGGATGTCGAGGACAGCCTGCGTGAACACCTGCCGCCGTCGCTGCACTTGCTCGGCGGCCTGTGTTACATCGGCGTGCATCGCGCCGCGCCGGGCGTCGTCGAGCATCAGGCGCTGGGGCGGGTCAACCTGGGCTATCACAGCGGCACCGCAGCCAACGATGAAGCGCGGCAGCAGGCGATTGTCGAAGAAGGGGCCGGCCTGTTTCATCAAGCGGGTATCGAGTCCCAGGCCATGACCAGCGTGCATCAGGCCCGCTGGCATAAACTGGTGTGGAATGTGCCGTTCAACGGCCTCTCGGTTTTGCTCGGCACCGGGACCCGCGCGCTGATGGCGGATGAATCCAGCCGTGCGCTGATTCAGGCGCTGATGGCCGAAGTGGTGCAGGGCGCTCACGCCTGTGGCCATGACATTGCCGCGAGCTACGCCGGGCAGATGTTTGCCATGACTGAAACCATGGACGACTACCTGCCCAGCATGTATCACGATCACGTGCACAAGCGTGCGCTGGAACTGGCGGCCATCTATGCGCGACCCTTGGCCGCCGCCAAAGCGGCCGGCTGCGAATTGCCGCGCATGCAGGCGCTTTACCAGGCCTTGAGTTTTATTGATCGGCACAATCGCTGATTCGGGGGCACTGACATGGTGAAGGGATTGAGCGACAAACTGGTGCTGGCGATTTCATCGCGAGCCTTATTCGATTTGAGCGAAAGCCACAAGGTCTATCTCGCCGAAGGCGTGGAGCCGTATCGCCAGTACCAGATCGAGCACGAGGAGGAAATCCTTGAACCCGGCGACGCGTTCCCGCTGGTCAAGAAACTGCTGAGCCTCAATGCCAGCCTCGGGCGCGCCCGTGTCGAGGTGGTATTGGTGTCGCGCAACAGCGCCGATACCGGCCTGCGAGTGTTCAACTCGATCCAGCATTACGGCCTGGACATTTCCCGCGCCGCTTTCGTTGGAGGGCGTAGTCCCTATCCGTATTTAGCCGCCTTTGGTTGCCATCTGTTTCTGTCGACCCATGCAGAAGATGTGCGCAGTGCGCTCGACGCCGGTTTTGCCGCAGCGACGATCCTGTCGGGTGGCCCGCACCGGGCATCAAGCGAGGAACTGCGCATCGCCTTCGATGGCGATGCGGTGCTGTTCTCCGACGAGTCCGAGCGCGTCTATCAGGCCGGCGGCCTGGAAGCGTTCCAGGCCAGCGAACGAGAGTCGGCGCGCGAGCCGTTGCACGGCGGACCGTTCAAGGGCTTCCTGGCGGCGCTCAACCTGTTGCAGCGTGAGTTCGCCGACGAGGCGTGCCCGATTCGCACGGCACTGGTCACCGCGCGCTCGGCGCCGTCCCACGAGCGGGTCATTCGCACCTTGCGTGAATGGGATATCCGCCTGGATGAATCGTTGTTCCTGGGTGGCCTGGATAAATCCGCGTTCCTGGAAGCCTTCGCCGCCGATGTGTTCTTCGATGACCAGGTCGGCCATTGTGAGCGCGCCAGGGAGGTCGTGGCCACCGGGCATGTGCCCCATGGCATCAGTAATGAGTTGAAAATCCAGAGCGAGAGCTGAGCCGCACTGCTCGAGGCGCTGCTAAGCTCATTTGATCTCCGCCAGCCTGGCAACCCAGGGGGTTCTATGATTCGTTCGATGCTGTACGCCACGGATCTTGGCCTGTATGCACCGTATGTCATGCAACATGCCCTGGCGTTGGCGCGAACGTTCAAGGCCGATTTATATGTGATTCATGTGGTGGAGCCCATCGGGCTGTTCGCTGAATCGGTGTTGCAGAGCTACCTTGATGAAAAGGCCCTCAGCGAATGGCAGCGCCAGGGGCTGACCACGGTCATGGCGACGATCGAGCAACGGGTGCTCGACAGCTTTCGCGAGGAACTGGGGGATGGGGAGCAGGACCTGAAGTTGATTCGTTCGGTGCGGGTGATCCAGGGGGACCCCTGCGAAGTGATTCTCGACCAACTGCATAAGCTTTGCGTCGACCTGTTGATCGTCGGCAGTCATAGCCATGCCAGCGCAGCGGCCACACCGCTTGGGCGTACCGCTGCGCGCCTGGTGCAGGTGGCGAGTGTGCCGGTTTACCTGGTGCCGTCGCTGCAACGTCGGCGCAGTGATGATATTGATCGGTAAAAAACGATAAAAAGTTCTAGATTTATATATCTTACCTTTAATATAGTTATATACCGTCGCTGATACCCGTGGCGTCTATCTGCTTTGAGGGATTCATATGAAGCTTCAACAACTGCGCTACATCTGGGAAGTGGCGCACCACGACCTCAACGTTTCCGCAACCGCTCAAAGCCTCTACACGTCGCAACCCGGTATCAGCAAGCAGATCCGCCTGCTCGAAGACGAGCTGGGCGTCGAAGTATTCGCGCGCAGCGGCAAGCACTTGACCCGCGTCACCCCGGCGGGCGAGCGCATCATCACCACGGCCGGCGAGATCCTGCGCAAGGTCGAGAGCATCAAGCAGATCGCCCAGGAATTCTCCAACGAGAAGAAGGGCACCCTGTCGATCGCCACCACCCACACCCAGGCACGCTACGCCTTGCCGCCGGTGATCCGCGATTTCATCAAGCAATACCCCGACGTGGCGTTGCACATGCACCAGGGCTCGCCGATGCAGATCGCCGAAATGGCCGCTGATGGCACCGTCGATTTCGCTATCGCCACCGAAGCCCTGGAGCTGTTCGGTGACCTGGTCATGATGCCGTGCTACCGCTGGAACCGTTGCGTGGTGGTGCCGCAGGGACACCCCTTGGCCAAGTTGCCGAAGCTGACCCTGGAAGCCTTGGCCGAATTCCCGATCGTGACCTACGTCTTCGGGTTCACCGGGCGTTCCAAGCTCGACGAAGCCTTCAGCCACCGCGGTCTTACCCCGAAGGTGGTGTTTACCGCAGCCGACGCCGATGTGATCAAGACTTACGTGCGCCTGGGCCTGGGCGTGGGCATCGTCGCCAAGATGGCTGTCGACACCCAGCTCGATAAAGACCTGGTGGTGCTTGATGCCAGCGAGCTGTTCGAATCCAGCGTGACCAAGATCGGTTTCCGGCGTGGCACGTTCCTGCGCGGTTTCATGTGCGATTTCATCGAGAAATTCGCACCGCACCTGACCCGCGAAGTGATGGCCAAGGCGATCCAGTGCCACAACAAGCAGGAACTGGAAGCGTTGTTCGACGGCGTTGAACTGCCGGTTCACTAAAGCGGCTCAGCGGGCCTCGGTCACGGTGAAGTATTGCCGGGCGCCCGCCACCAGAATCTCCACCTCGTCATCGATGCACTTGCCCAGCAGGCTCTTGCCCAACGGAGCGCGCGGGGTGATGACGGTGACGGGTTGCCCGACTACATCCACCTTCAACCCCGCCGCATCCGGCGCCAGGAACAGCCACTGCTGGCGACCGTCCTCGTCTTCCAGACCGACCAGGGTGCCGAGTTCTATCCCGCGCTGATCATCGTAGGCACGCAGCTGCAGATTCTGGCACAGCACCAGCGATTGTCTGATTTCCTCGACTCGCCTGGCTTGTCCGGTCGCCAGGTACGAGGCCTCAAGGCCTAGGGTGTCGTATTTGTTCTCGGCGATGTTTTCTTCGTGGGTCGCCGTCTCGTAAGCGGTCTGCGCGGCGCGTTGGAGGACATCGAGGTCGACTGTCAGCTCTTCCAGAATCAATTGAAGGACGGCGTGTTTATTCATGGCTGTGCTTGATCATTCGCAGAATTGCAGGACATTTGCCCGGCTTTTTTCGTTCGGGGCGTTCTGGTCCTGTTGCAGCCAGAACTGGCATTTGGGGTTGGACAAATTGCGCGCATTGTTTCGCGCCTGCTCCAGGGTTTGTTGTTGCTCCTGCTTTTGCAGGTTCTGCTGGTACTGCTCAAACATACGGTTGGGCGGCTCAGGTGCAACCACAGGCGGTTTGCCCAACTGTTGAACGGCCTGGGCCACCGGCGCCAGGCTCTGCGGGAACAGGTAGCGCGAGGCCAGCCAGGTGGTCAGCGCGATGGCGATAAACCCCAGCCACACGCCTGCGGCAATGGCGATGCACAGTTTGAACAGCGACATCGGACGGTCGGACATGGTGGCCTCCTGGCGAGCATTGACGGCAAGTTGGCGATTGTCGCACAGCCACTGTGCAGAATAATCGTGATCAAGCTTTTGCATCGGCGCATTTATGCGGACAATCGAGCCTTTGAGCACTGGAGCCCGGAATGAAAGCCCGCTGGGATATTTTTTGCAGCGTTGTCGACAACTACGGCGACATCGGCGTGACCTGGCGACTGGCCCGGCAATTGGTCGCCGAGCACGCGTGCGCTGTGCGCCTGTGGGTCGATGACCTGCGCGCCTTTGAGCGCATGTGCCCGCAGATCGATGTCAGCCTGGAGCAGCAGTGGCAAGAGGGCGTCGACGTGCGCCACTGGCCGAGCGAATGGGCGCCGACCCCGGCGGCCGATGTGGTGGTTGCAGCGTTCGCGTGCCAACTGCCGGCTGACTACATGGAAGCCATGGCCGCGCGCGCGCGCACGCCGTTGTGGATGAATCTGGATTACCTGAGTGCCGAGGACTGGGTGGTGGGCTGTCACCGCCTGCCGTCGGTGAAGTTCAAGGGGGTGCAGAAGTACTTCTTTTTTCCTGGCTTTCGCCCAGGCACTGGCGGGCTGTTGCGTGAAGCAGGGTTGCTGCAGCAGCGTCAGGCTTTTCAGCAGGACACCCATGCGCAGCGCCAATTCCTGCAGACCCTGGGCGTGTTTCCGGTAGCCGATGCGCGGCTGATCTCGCTGTTCGCCTACGAAAACGCCGGGCTGGGCAGTTGGCTGGACGTGTTGTCGACAGACGGGCGTGCCACTCATCTGTTGGTGCCGGAAGGGCGCATCCTGGGCGATGTGCAACGCTGGCTGGGCGAGGAGGGGCTGACGGCGGGGGCGATTCATCAGCGCGGGGCGTTGACCGTGCAGGTGCTGCCGTTCGTGCGCCAGGCGCAGTACGACCAATTGTTGTGGTGCTGTGAGCTGAATGCCGTGCGTGGCGAGGATTCGTTCGTGCGCGCCCAGTGGGCCGGGCGCCCGTTGCTGTGGCACATCTATCGTCAGGACGAAGACATCCACCTGGACAAGCTCGATGCCTTTCTCGAGCTGTACACCGCCGCCTTGTCGCCGGCGGCCAAGGCGGCGCTGGTTGCACTGTGGCAAGCCTGGAACACCGAGGGCGATATGGCCCAGCCGTGGAAAACGCTGCAGGAGCACTGGCCGGAACTCAACGGACACGCGCAGAACTGGTGTCTGGAACAGGCCTTGCAGGCCGATCTTGCGACGGCGCTGGTACAGTTTTATGAAAGTTGGATATGATACGCCACCTTGATTTTTGTAAATCCCATCCAAATTTCGGATATATGCAATGAAAACTGGTAAAGAACTGAAACCCGGTACAGTGATCCGTCTCGAAAACGACCCTTGGCTGGTTCAGAAAGCTGAGTTCACCAAGTCCGGTCGTAACAGCGCCATCATGAAGACCAAGCTGAAGAACCTGCTGACCGGTTACAAGACCGAGATCGTCTACAGCGCCGATGACAAACTGGACGACGTGATCCTCGACCGCAAGGAAGCGACCCTGTCCTTCATCAGCGGCGACACCTACACGTTCATGGACACCACCGACTACACCATGTACGAGCTGAACGCTGAAGATATCGAAGCCGTTCTGCCGTTCATCGAAGAAGGCATGGAAGACGTCTGCGAAGCTATTTTCTTCGAAGAGCGCCTGGTTTCCGTAGAGCTGCCGACCACTATCGTGCGTAAAGTTGCCTACACCGAAGGTTCCGCTCGCGGTGACACTTCCGGCAAGGTGATGAAGCCTGCCAAGCTGAGCAACGGTACCGAACTGCAAGTGGCCGATTTCATCGAAATCGACGACCTGATCGAGATCGACACCCGTGAAGGTGGTTCGTACAAAGGTCGCGCCAAGAAGTAATTCCTGCGCCGCGATACGAACGAAAAAGCCCGACCATGCGTCGGGCTTTTTTATGCGTGCAGGGTTTACACCGGCATACCGGCCGGGTCCAGTTTGCGGGCGTAGCGCTCGGCGCGCTGGCTGGCATCGGTGGTGTAATGGTCCCGTTCAGGGCGACAGTGGTTAAACGGTTACGTGCAGACGCACATCAACGTTGCCGCGAGTGGCGTTGGAGTACGGGCAGACCTGGTGAGCGGCGTCGACCAGCGTTTGCGCATCATCCTGGGCCAGGCCTGGCAGGCTGATGTGCAGATCGATGTCCAGGCCGAAACCGCCGGGTATCTGACCGATGCCAACGTGGGCGGTGATCGAGGCGTCGTCCGGGATTTTGCGTTTGGTCTGGCCGGCGACGAATTTCAGTGCACCGATAAAACAGGCCGAGTAGCCGGCGGCGAACAGTTGCTCAGGATTGGTGGCCTGACCGCCGGCACCGCCCAATTCCTTGGGCGTGGAGAGTTTGACGTCGAGGATGTTATCGCTGGAGACAGCGCGACCATCACGGCCGCCGGTGGCGGTGGCTACTGCGGTATAGAGCGTTTGCATGGTGTCGTCCTCTGATTATTAGCGCTAAATGTTTGCGCGCTAAGTAGTTGGTGAGGTGAATGTATAGCGCTAATGTTTAGTGCGCAAGATAAATTCACAAATATTTTTCAGGTGACGGGAAAACAATGTGGGAGGGGGCAAGTCCTAATGCCAGTCAGTTAAGGCTTTTTTTGTAGGAGCGAGCTTGCTCGCGAAAAACTCACAGACACCGCGTTCATTCAGGAAGCACGCCTTATCGTTGACGTTTTTCGCGAGCAAGCTCGCTCCTACAGGATTTGGTGCTTCTTTAGAGTGTGTTTTGCAGGTTGCTGCGCAAAGCAATCAAATCCGCCTGCAGCTTGCGTAACTGCTCCAGTTCCATCCCGCTGGCGCCCAGGATGCACTGCGGGATCCCCATGGCCTGGTCCTGTAGCGCCCGTCCGGCAGCGGTCAACTCCACCACCACCACGCGCTCATCTTCGCGGCTGCGGGTGCGGCTCAACAGGCTTTCGGCTTCCAGGCGCTTGAGCAAAGGCGTCAGGGAGCCGGGATCGGTGAGCAGGCGGCTGCTGATTTCACCCACGGTCAAACCGTCTTCTTCCCACAACACCATCATGGCCAGGTACTGCGGATAGGTCAGGCCGAGGGCCTGAAGGAGAGGTTTGTATGCCTTGGTCATCAGCAGTGAGGTGGAATGCAATGCGAAACACAGCTGGTTATCCAGCATCAAGGATTCACAGGGGGTTGGATTTTTGCTCATGGCGGTGCCTCGAAAAGCCGGTATGACGGGAATCTAGCGGGCAAATCTTTAATGCGCCAGGTAATTCTGCGCGCACGGTCAGACCAGGCCGCTTTGCAATGCCAGATCCCAGGGCGGCACCGGGCTGAAACGGGACTTCAGGTACTCCAGCAGCAACCGGCTGCGTGCATTGGGTTGCTGTTCCAGGCGTAGCGCATAGATGCCGGCGGTTTCCGGGTTCGGCAAGCCGCTTTCACAAAACAGTGGCAAGAGTTCACCGCGCACCAGGTATTCGCTGGCCAGCCACGTAGGCAGGTGCGCAATGCCCAGCCCTGCCAGGGCGCCGGAGAGCAGGGCCTCGGCATTGTTGGCACTCATGCGGATACGACGTGGGCGATAGATGGCACGGCGCCCGTCCAGTTCGAAGCGCCAGGCGAACATCGGCGCCAACCCGTCCCAGTCCAGGCCGTCGTGCTCGCTCAGTTCCCGCGGGTGCGTTGGCGTGCCTCGGCTTTTCAGGTAAGCCGGGCTGGCGCAGGCAATACGCACGATACTGGCGAGCGGCGTGGCGATCAGACGCGTGTCGGCAATATGCCCGGCGCGCAGCACCAGATCGACCTTGCCCAGGTGCGCGCCCTGCATATCGACAAAACTGTCGATCAAATGCAGCTGTACATCAAGCCCCGGGTACACCTGCAGGAAATCCGCGATCACGGGCGCCAAGTGCCGTCGCCCGAACGCCGCCGGTGCGTCCACGCGGATCAGGCCTTCGGGCGCATGGCTCAGGGACACGGCTTCGGCGCGCGCAAGCTGCAACTCGCCGACAATCCGTCGCGCCCGCTCGGCAAAGGCCAGTCCGGCCGGGGTAGGGACCACGGCATGGGTGCTGCGCTGGAACAGGCGGCTGCCGACAGCGTTCTCCAAACTGTCGATACGCCGCGCCACTGCCGAGGGGGTTAACGGATAGCGGCGCGCAGCGGCGGAAAAGCTGCCGCTTTCCAGCACATCGAGAAACAGGCTCAGCTGGTCGGTCAACGTATTGGGATTCATGGGTCCATGCTTGTGCGAGTTTGGCACAGCCATTGTGCGTTGCTGTGCCTTTGCGCGCCATAGCGGACTGCGTAGCATGCAACACTCAGGATTTGTGGAGTAGCGTGCGGTGGTGGATCTGGCGATGTACCTGGTATTGGGCGCGGCCCTGGGCACAGTAGGCGGCTTGTTTGGTATTGGCGGCGGACTGATCGCCATCCCGGTGCTGGGTGTGCTGTTCGGGCTTGATCAGCAGATCGCCCAAGGCACCGCGCTGGTGATGGTGGTGCCCAATGTGATGCTGGCCCTGTGGCGGTATCACCAGCGCAACCGCATTGAACTGCGCCACGCCTTGCCGCTGGGTGTGATGGGCTTCAGCTTCGCATGGCTGGGTTCAATTTGGGCGGTAGGCCTGGATGCCGGCGCGATGCGGATCGGGTTTATCGTCTTTTTGGTGGTACTGGCAGCCTACAACCTGTTGCGCATGTTCACCCGTAACGCACCGCCGACGGCGCAAATGCGCTATTCCTGGCCGTGGCTGGGCGTACTCGGCGCAGCGTCAGGCGCCATGGGCGGATTGTTCGGTGTCGGTGGCGCAGTGGTGGCCACGCCGGTGCTTACCAGCGTGTTCGGCACCAGCCAGGTGGTCGCCCAGGGCTTGTCCCTGGCGCTGGCGCTGCCCAGCACCGGCGTGACCCTGGTCACTTACGCCTGGCATCACGAAGTGGACTGGCTGATCGGCGTGCCGTTGGCCGTGGGCGGCCTGCTCAGTATCAGTTGGGGCGTGAAAGTCGCTCATGCACTGCCCGAGCGGGTGTTGCGTGGCCTGTTCTGCGGTTTTCTGGCGGTGTGCGCGGTGATGCTGACGTTTAAAGTCTGAACCCTTCGAGAATGTATTCGGCCAGGCATTCGGTAATGGGCGACGTCATTTGCGGGTTGCGCAGCAAGCGCAGGTTCATCGACGGCAAGGGCGGGAAGCCTTCGTCGCTGCCGAGCACGCGCAGGTCCTGGGACACCAGGCTTTCCATGCTGATCATCGCCGCCAGGCCGGCACTGACCACCGCCAGGATCGCCGCGCCATTGGAGCTGTGATAGGCCAGGCGATAATCCCGTCCAGCCATATCCAGCGCGGTCTGGGCCCACTGCGTGTAGAGGCAGTCGCCGCCGGAAACCGCCAGGGGCAGGGACTCGTGCTCGTCCACGCAAAAACACGGCGCGGCGGCCCACACCATGCGCTCAGTGCGCAGGAATTCACCGAGATCGTTGCCGGGCTCGCGGCTGATGACGGTCAAGGCCAGGTCCCGTCTCTGCATCAGCACCGTTGACGATTCGCAGTGCAGCTCGATCTGGATCAGCGGGTAGGCCTTGGAAAACTGCTTGAGAATGCCCGGCAGGAAGCGCATCACGTAATCGTCCGGCGTGCCGATGCGCACCAACCCCACCATATGCGGCTCGCGCAGGGTGTTGAACACTTCGCTGTGCAGTTTCAGGATGCGCCGCGCATAGCCCAGCAATACCTGGCCCTCAGGCGTCAGCCGCACCTGACGGCCGTCGCGTTCGAACAACTTGCGTTGCAGCACGTCTTCTTCCAGACGTTTCATTTGCATGCTCACCGCCGATTGGGTGCGGTTGACCAGTTCCCCTGCGCGGGTAAAACCGCCCTGATCGGCGATGGCGACGAAGGTGCGCAGCACTTCCGTGTCGATGCTCGGGTAAGTCGACAATTGATCAATCTCCGAGATGTATTGCATAAGAAACATTCGTTGGATTGATCATAGGCCCAGGCACACACTCGCGTCATCCCCACTGGAGGGCGAGAAGATGAAAGGTCAAAAAGATCATGGGTCGATGGCAAGGTCGCCGTTGTCAGGGCTTCTTCGCAGCATTTCGCGTTGGCCGGCGTTGCATCGCGAACGCCGGATGCTGGCGGGCATGAGTGATGATGCGCTCAAGGATATCGGGCTCAACCGTGTCGACGTGGAGCAGGAGATCCACCGGCATTTCTGGGATGACCCGCTGCGCAAGTGACCCCGGATGCAGTAGGGTAGGCGCGAGCATTCAAGGAGCCATCCATGCCCGCCGTCCTCTCCTTTTCCCTCAAGCAGGCACGCCGCATGGCGCTGGCGGCCCAGGGCTTTTCCGGGCGCCAGCCGCCGGCGCAGATAAAAGCCGCACACCTCAACCGCCTGATCGAACGCCTTGGCGTGCTGCAGATCGACTCGGTCAATGCGGTGGTGCGTTCCCATTACCTGCCGCTGTTTTCTCGACTGGGCAATTATTCCCCCTTGATTCTGGAACAGGCCGCCTGGAGCCAGGGGCGACGGCGCTCGCTGTTCGAATACTGGGGGCATGAAGCCTCGCTGCTGCCCATGGCGATGTACCCCTTGATGCGCTGGCGCATGGAGCGGGCCAGGCAGGGCCAGGGGATTTACGCGCAAATGGCGCGGTTCGGGCGGGAGCGGCAGGACACGGTCCAGCGCGTTCTGCAGGCTGTCGAACAGCAGGGCGCCTTAGGTGCGGGCAGCCTGTCGACCCGTGAAGAGCGCGCCGGGCCCTGGTGGGATTGGAGTGACGAGAAACATGCGCTGGAATGGCTGTTCGCGGCCGGTCTGGTCACCGTGGCCGGGCGGCGCGGGTTTGAGCGCCTGTACGATTTGCCGGAGCGAGTGATCCCCGGCGAAATCCTTCAAACCGTCGTGAGCGAAGCCGAGGCCCTGCGCGGCTTGTTGGTGCACAGCGCCGGCGCATTGGGCGTGGCCACTGAAAAAGACCTGCGCGATTACTTCCGCCTCGACCCCGTCGACAGTCGCCAGCGCCTGGCTGAGTTGGTCGAGGAGGGACAGTTGCTGAGCTGTCGGGTGCAGGGCTGGAAGCAATCGGCGTACTGCCTGCCCGCGCCGAAAGTGCCACGCAACGTGCCGGCCAGCGCGTTGCTGTCGCCCTTTGATTCGTTGATCTGGGAGCGTGCCCGTACCGAGCGCCTGTTCGATTTCAGGTACCGCCTGGAAATCTACACCCCCCAACACAAGCGGGTGTACGGCTACTACGTGCTGCCGTTTTTGCACAACGAGCGGATCGCTGCGCGCGTTGATGTGCGCGCCGAGCGGGCCAACGGCTGCCTGGCGGTGCATGCGGTGCACGAGGAGGAGCAGGGCCTGGACGAGCCGGGCATGCTGGCGTTGGCGCTGAACCTGCGGCAGATGGCCGATTGGCTGGGGCTGCAACAGGTCAAGCTCAATTGCCAGCGGCCGAGTGCTGCGCGGTTACGCTTGGCAATGCTCAAGATGGATGCTGGGCTTTAGGGCGCCATCGGGGGCAAGCCCCTCCCACAGGGGAATACGCTCCACATGTGGGAGGGGGCTTGCCCCCGATTGGCGTCAGTCCAGTCGACACCCATCTAGCGCTTGACCTGTTTCAGGGTTTCGGCAATCAGGAACGCCAGTTCCAGGGACTGATCGGCGTTCATCCGCGGGTCGCAGTGGGTGTGATAGCGGTCCGACAAACCGTCTTCGGTGATCGGCCGTGCGCCGCCGATGCATTCGGTGACGTTCTGCCCGGTCATCTCGATATGAATGCCGCCGGCATAGCTGCCTTCAGCCTGGTGGACCTGGAAGAACTCCTTCACTTCGCCAAGGATCTGCGCAAAGTCGCGGGTCTTGTAACCGCTGCTGGCCTTGATGGTGTTGCCATGCATCGGGTCGCTGCTCCACAGCACTTGCTTGCCTTCGCGCTGTACGGCGCGAATCAGCCCGGGCAGGTGGTCGCCCACCTTATTGGCGCCCATGCGTGCGATCAGGTTCAAGCGGCCAGGGTCGTTGTCCGGGTTGAGAATATCGATCAGGCGGATCAGATCGTCGGGGTTCATGCTCGGGCCGACCTTGACCCCGATCGGGTTGTTCACCCCGCGCAGGAATTCGACATGGGCGCCATCCAACTGCCGGGTACGGTCGCCAATCCAGAGCATATGGGCCGAGCAGTCGTAGTAGTCGTTGGTCAGGCTGTCGCGACGTACGAAGGCTTCTTCATAGTTGAGCAGCAACGCTTCGTGAGCGGTGAAGAAGCTGGTCTCGCGCAGCTGCGGCGAGTCGTCCATGCCGCAGGCGCGCATGAAGGCCAGGGTTTCGTCGATGCGGTCGGCCAGTTGGCTGTACTTCTCGGCCAGCGCGGAGTTGGCGATAAAGTCCAGGTTCCACTTGTGCACCTGGTGCAGGTCGGCGAAGCCGCCTTGGGCAAAGGCGCGCAGCAGGTTGAGGGTCGCGGTGGACTGGTGGTAGCTCTGCAGCAGGCGGTCCGGGTCCGGTACGCGGCTTTTTTCGTCGAAGCCGATGCCATTGACGATATCGCCGCGGTAGGCGGGCAGGGTGACGCCGTCGATGGTTTCATCGTTGGACGAGCGCGGTTTGGCGAACTGGCCGGCCATGCGCCCGACCTTGACCACCGGGCAGCCGGCGGCGAAGGTCATGACAATCGCCATCTGCAGCAGCACCTTGAAGGTGTCACGGATTTTCGCGGCGGAGAACTCGGCAAAGCTCTCGGCGCAGTCACCGCCTTGCAGCAGGAAGGCGCGACCCTGGGTCACTTCGGCAAACTGACGACGCAATTCGCGGGCTTCCCCGGCAAACACCAGCGGCGGGTAACTGGCCAGGCTCTGCTCCACTCGCTGCAGGTGCGCAGCATCCGGGTAGCGGGGTTGCTGCTGGATAGGCAGGGCACGCCAGCTGTCGGGGCTCCAGGGTTGGCTCATCATGCACTCGTTGGGTAGGTTGAAGTTCGGACGCCAATGTTAGCAGCAATTAGTGCGTGACCTGCCGACGTCGCTTGGCTGACAATCGCGCACTTTGCCCTGCAGCCAACCCGTTAGGAGTAGTGATGAGCGAGGAGCGTGTGGAGCGCCTGCTGGCCGAAGTCCATGATGATTTCGGCATGATCCGTGTGCTGGAAGTGGCCGATTACCGTTTTCTCGAATTTGGCGACGCCATCGAGCAAAGTTGCGTGTTTACCGCCGACCCGAGCTGGCTGGAGTATGACTATACCCGCGCCATGTTGATCGGAGCGTTGTGCCATGAGCAGCCGGAGAGTGCGCTGTTCCTCGGCCTGGGCGCCGGCACGTTGACCCAGGCATGCCTCAGGTTCCTGACGCTTGACGATGTTGAAGCCATCGAGCTGCGCCCCGACGTACCGCGCCTGGCGATGGAGTATTTGGGGCTGGACGATGATCCACGCCTGTATATCCGCATCGGCGATGCCCTGCAATTGCTCGAAAGCGCTGAGCCTGCCGATCTGATCTTCGTCGACCTGTACACCGATGTGGGGCCGGGCGTCGGCCATCTGGCCTGGACGTTCCTCGAGAACTGCCAGAAGAAGCTCAACCCGGGCGGCTGGCTGGTGATCAACCAGTGGGCCACCGATGACGGCAAGCCGCTGGGCGCAGCGTTGTTGCGCGGGTTGTATCACCGGCATTACTGGGAACTGCCGGTGAAGGAGGGCAATGTGATTCTGCTGGTGCCTTCGGAGCTGGATCAGGAGTTGGACCTGGAGGCGCTGGTGGTCCGTGCAGAAGCCTTGGCGCCGCGTCTGGGGTATTCGTTGCAGGCGTTGATCAAGGCGATTCGGCCGGCGACTTAGTCGTCTGTGCCGGCCTCATCGGGGGCAAGTCGAATCGTCGCACTGGCCCTGCCACATTTTGATTTGTGAATACATTCAAGTGTGGGAGGGGGCTTGCCGCCGATGGCGGCCTCTGGGCCGACCAGGGTGTTGGATTGGGTTGAGTACATATCCGTTTCTGCGGTAACGGCTGCTATGGGTTCCGCTTTTACAGCGGC
>NZ_CVTO01000152.1:0-67280 GCF_900004715.1 Pseudomonas sp. 24 E 13 | reverse complement strand
TGCGTTCGGCCAGCGTGGTTTAACGGGGCGCCTGAGATCAAAAGCAGATCAAGATCAAGGGCGGCTCGCTTCGCATCGTGGTTACCGGCGACTCGCTGCGCATCGTGGTTAGGGTTGGGCGCTGCAGAGTTGTGTAGATGCCTATGGCCCATTAGGCGGTATGGCCAAGTCAAATACCCTTGAACACGCCCGGGCGCTTCTCGATCATCGCCCGCACGCCTTCCTTGGCATCCTCGCTGTTGAGCAATTTATCCACCATCGGCGGCAATGCGGCCGCCGCTACGGTCTCACCTTCCCTGTGTGCCAGTCGCGCCGACATCAGCGTTGCCTGCACCCCAAGCGGCGCCTGGCGTGCGATGCGATTGGCCAACTCGATGGCGCGCGGCAGCAGGTCTTCGCTGGCCATCACTTCCTGCACCAGGCCCAGGCGCAGGGCTTCATGGGCGTCAAATTCATCGCCGGTCAGCAACCAGCGCATTGCATTGCCCCAGCCGGCGATCTGATGAAAGCGTAATGTCGCGCCGCCGAACGGAAAGATCCCACGCTGCACTTCCATCTGCGCGAAGCGAGTGTTGCTGGCGCAAAGGTTGATATCCGCCGCCAGCATCAGTTCGATGCCGATGGTCAGGCAGTAGCCGTGGACGGCGACGATCACCGGCTTATTGACCCTGGGGCCGGCGAACACGCCCCAGGGATCGCAGCCACCCAGGGGCGGTTGCCAGCCTCCGGCCATTACCCCGCTGACGTTGGCCAGGTCGAGCCCGGCGGTGAAGTGGTCGCCATGGGCAAATACCACGGCAACCCGCGCGTCATCGTTTCGATCAAATTCGCCATAGGCCATGCTCAGTTCGTTGAGCAGATCCAGGTCGAAAGCATTGCGCTTGGCCACCCGGTCCAGTCCCAACAGCAGGACATGGCCCTGAAGTTCACGGCTGACGCGGCTGGTGCTGGCTTGATTCATCGGGTGTGCCCTCGGGCGCGGGTAAGGTTTCAGACCAAAGGGACGGTCTGGACAGGTGAACCGTTTAAGCGTGATGACCAACAGGGCCGGGCTTGTGAAAAATAGACCCTGGCGCAGTTATCTGCAAAGGCTGTGTCGCAGCACGGTTTCTCAGTGCTTTTCGATAAAAAAGCTCCCTTTTTCAGCTATTTCCGGTATAGTGCGCGCCGGCCTTTAACCGGGCCGCGTTTAGGTAGCGCAATTCCCCGAAGTCAGCTTCGGCTGCACGTCCGCACAGCGGACTCTTCCTTGACGAATCTTTTTCATTCATTCGTTTTCGCAAATCCCCGCCGACAAAGCAGCCAGGGCGACTCTTGAGTCTCAACACGGCATGCGCAGCTTTGGAGCATGGGTCTTTGCGGATGCACTTAGAGGCAGACCCATGACCCAGGAAACCGGCGGCTTCGCCGCTTTTAATCTTAACCCGAACATTCTCGCCGCAGTCATCGCGACTGGCTACGAAGAACCTTCGGCTATTCAGCAGCAATCGATCCCGATCATCATGGCCGGCCAGGACATGATTGGCCAGGCGCAAACCGGTACCGGTAAAACCGCCGCGTTCGCCCTGCCTATTCTGCATTGCATCGATCCTGCCAAGCGCGAGCCGCAAGCCCTGATCCTGGCGCCAACCCGTGAGTTGGCGCTGCAAGTAGCAACCGCTTTCGAAACCTACGCCAAGCAAATGCCAGGTGTAACCGTTGTGGCCGTTTACGGCGGCGCGCCCATGGGCCCACAACTGAAAGCCATCCGTAACGGCGCACAGATCGTTGTCGCCACCCCGGGCCGTCTGTGCGACCACCTGCGTCGTGACGAGAAAGTGCTGTCGACCGTGAACCATCTGGTTCTGGACGAAGCCGACGAAATGTTGAAGCTGGGCTTCATGGATGACCTGGAAGTCATCTTCAAGGCACTGCCACCGACCCGTCAGACCGTGCTGTTCTCGGCCACCCTGCCGCAGTCGATCCGTGCCATTGCCGAACGCCACCTGCGCGATCCGCAACACGTGAAGATCCAGACCAAGACCCAGACTGTCACCGCGATCGAACAGGCTCACCTGTTGGTTCACGCTGACCAGAAGACCTCGGCTGTATTGAGCCTGCTGGAAGTCGAAGACTTCGACGCCCTGATCATGTTCGTGCGCACCAAGCAAGCGACCCTGGACCTGGCCAGTGCCCTGGAAGCCAAAGGCTACAAGGCCGCTGCGCTGAACGGTGACATTGCCCAGAACCAGCGTGAGCGCGTGATCGACTCCCTCAAGGATGGCCGCCTGGACATCGTTGTAGCGACCGACGTTGCTGCCCGTGGCCTCGACGTTCCACGTATCACCCACGTGTTCAACGTTGACATGCCTTACGATCCGGAATCCTACGTTCACCGTATCGGCCGTACCGGCCGTGCCGGTCGCGAAGGTCGTGCGCTGCTGCTGGTCACTCCACGTGAGCGCCGCATGCTGCAAGTGATCGAGCGTGTAACCGGCCAGAAAGTTGCCGAAGTCCGTCTGCCGGATGCCCAGGCCGTTCTCGATGCGCGCATCAAGAAACTGACCAACAGCCTGGCGCCACTGGTGGCTGACGCTGAATCGACCCACGGCGACCTGCTGGACCGCCTGACCGCCGATATCGGTTGCACCCCCCGTGCCCTGGCTGCAGCGTTGCTGCGCAAAGCCACCAACGGTCAGGCCCTGACCCTGGCGGCCATTGAGAAAGAACGCCCACTGGTACCGAACAACGCGCCACGCGGTGATCGTCCAGAGCGTACCGGCGACCGTCCAGACCGTGGTGATCGTGAGCGTCGCGCTCCGGTCCCATTGGCCGAAGGCCGTGCCCGTTGCCGTACCGCGCTGGGCGCGCGTGACGGTATCGCGGCCAAGAACCTGCTGGGCGCTATCCTCAACGAGGGTGGCCTGGCACGTGAAGCCATCGGTCGCATCCAGGTGCGTGACAGCTTCTCCCTGGTGGAGCTGCCGGAAGACGGCCTGGAAAAACTGCTGGCCAAGTTGAAAGACACTCGCGTTGCCGGTAAGCAGTTGAAGCTGCGTCGCTACCGCGAAGATTGATCCGCCGTCAGGCTGATTGATCGCACATAAAAAATCCCCGACTGGTTCGGGGATTTTTTTTGCCTGGGATTTATGGCCGGCACTCGATTGTGGTGAGAGGGGCTGCGTCAGCCAAAACGATAGATATCCATTCCAAGCGCGCCCAGTGTGAAGCCCTGGTGCGCCACGCTGAAATCTCCGCCCACCCCCCGCGCGAAGTACAGCGGCAGCAAGTGCTCATCGCTGGGATGGCTGCGCACGGCGTGTGGCGCCTGGCGGCGATAGTCATGCAAGGCTGCGTCGTCATTGGCCGCCAGCTTGTCGACGACCCAGTCGCGAAACTCCAGCGCCCATGGCGTGATGGTTTCAGGCCCTGCGCGCCAATCCAGCTCGCCCAGGTTATGGGTGATGCTGCCGGAACCGATCAGTAGCACACCTTGCTCGCGCAGGCCGGCGAGCGCCCGCCCGACCCGGCTCTGCAGGGCCGGGCCCATGCGGCTGGGCAGCGACACTTGCACCACCGGGATATCCGCCGCCGGGTACATCAGCGACAGGGGTACCCAGGTGCCATGGTCGAAGGGGCGGCGCTCATCGATGTGCGCACCCAGGCCATCGGCATGCAGCAATTCGACGATTTCAGCGGCCAGCCGTGGGTCGCCCGGCGCGGGATACTGCACGGCAAACAGCTCGCGAGGGAACCCCCCAAAGTCATGCCAGGTCTCGGGTGCGCTGGCGCCACTGACCAGCAACTCCTGGCTTTCCCAGTGCGCCGATACCACCACAATCGCCTTCGGGCGCGGCAGCTCGGCCGCCAGGCGTTGCAACGCCGGGCCGCTCGCGCCGGGTTGCAGGGCGAGCATGGGGGAACCGTGCGAGATAAACAGGCTGGGGAGCATAATAGGAGTCCTGAGCGTTAACATAGGCCCATCTTCAGTCAGATCATCAATCAAAATCTAATATAAGTTTTAGTGCTTTTTGATCGAATTTTCGAGGTGATTTATGCAGCCTGAGTTTTGGCAGGAGCGTTGGGCCCGCAACCAGATTGGCTTTCATTTGCCCGAGGTCAACCCCTATCTGCAGCGGCATTGGCCGCAGTCGGGGCTGGTGGACGGGGCCAAGGTGCTGGTGCCGTTGTGTGGCAAAAGCCTGGATCTGGTATGGCTGGCCAGTCAGGGCTGCCACGTGATGGGGGTGGAACTGTCCGAGCAGGCGGTGGAGGCTTTTTTCAACGAGCAGGGGCTGGCGCCGCAGATCAGCCGAAGGGGCGACTTCAAGGTGTACCAGACGGGCTTGATCGAAGTGTGGTGTGGCGATTTCTTCGCGCTCGACGCACAGGCAGTCGCTGGTTGCAGCGCCCTGTATGACCGCGCAGCGTTGATCGCGTTGCCGCCGTTGATGCGCGCCCAATACGCCGAGCGCCTCACTGCCTTGCTGGGCCGTGGTTGCCAGGGCCTGCTGGTTACGCTCGATTACGATCAGGTGCAAAAGGCCGGGCCGCCTTTTGCCGTCAGCGATGCTGAAGTGCGCGTATTGCTGGGCGAGCACTGGGCATTGGACAGGCTCGAAGAGCAGGACATTCTCGGCGAAAGCTGGAAGTTTGTTCAGGACGGCGTCACCCGCCTTGACGAGCGGGTTTACCGGTTGACCAGGGTCTGAATCACGCCCGCAAAAAAGGGGCGATTCAATCGCCCCTTTTGTCTTGCCCTATGCTGTCAGCCGCGACGACGCAATGCGTCAATCCGCTCTTCCAGCGGTGGGTGGCTCATGAACATGCGCGCCAGGCCTTGCTTGATGCCACCGTTGATACCAAAGGCGGTCAGGCTGTCCGGCATATGCACCGGCAGGCCTTGTTCGGAGCGCAGGCGCTGCAGTGCGCCGATCATCGCGCTGGTGCCCGCCAGGCGTGCGCCGGCTTCGTCTGCGCGAAACTCACGTTTACGCGAGAACCACATCACGATGGCGCTGGCCAGGAAACCCAGCACCAGCTCGGCGAAGATGGTTGCCACGAAGTAGGCGATACCGCGGCCTTCTTCGTTCTTGAAGATCACCTTGTCGACGAAGTTGCCGATGATCCGTGCGAAGAACATCACGAAGGTGTTCACCACGCCCTGTACCAGCGCGAGGGTGACCATGTCGCCATTGGCCACGTGGCCGATCTCGTGTGCCAGCACCGCTTTGACTTCGTCCGGCGAGAAACGCTCCAGCAGGCCCTGGCTGACGGCGACCAGTGCGTCGTTCTTGTTCCAGCCGGTGGCAAAGGCGTTGGCCTCGTAAGCAGGGAAAATCCCCACCTCGGGCATTTTGATGCCTGCTTCTTGAGACAACTGCTCCACGGTTTGCATCAGCCATTGTTCATGGCGAGTGCGTGGTTGAGTGATGATCTGGGTGCTGGTGCTCATTTTCGCCATCCACTTGGAGATGAACAGCGAGAACAGCGAACCGGCAAAACCAAAGACCGCACAGAAAATCAGCAGCTGATTGAGGTTCAGATCAACCCCGTTGGCCGCCATGAACCCATTGAAGCCAAAAAGGCTCAGGGTGACGCTGGCAATCAGTACGACTGCCAGGTTAGTGGCCAAGAACAGCAGGATGCGCATCATGGTTGTAGAATTCTCCTCATGCTTAATATGTCGCTTACTGCGGGGTATATAAGGTGCGGCCTGGGGTGATTCAACCGGGCGACTATTTCAAACTGTGTCCTACAGCGAAAATGTAGCGCGTTGAAGGGATTTTCCCACATCCAATCCCCTGTCGATTAGCCGCCAGGCGTGTCGAACAGCCCGTTAACACTAGGGCAGGGCGGCTGGCGCGGTGCCATCGTCGGCGCCGAGGCCGCCCTTGCCAAAGAAGTGTTGCCAGATAATCGCTGTACGACCAAATGAAGGTCGTACAGCCACATTTCCCTTACTGGCGATAGGACTTGAGGAAATTGCCGATGCGACCGATGGCCATATCCAGCTCATCCACGCGCGGTAGGGTCACCACGCGAAAGTGGTCCGGCCACGGCCAGTTGAACGCGGTGCCTTGCACTACCAGCAGTTTTTCCGACAGCAGCAGGTCGAGCACGAATTTTTCGTCGTTGAGGATCGGGCAGACTTTCGGGTCAATCCGCGGGAACGCGTACAACGCCCCCATGGGCTTCACGCAGCTGACGCCCGGGATGGCGTTGAGCAGCTCCCAGGTACGGTTGCGCTGCTCCAGCAGGCGCCCCTGGGGCAGGACCAGATCGTTGATGCTCTGGTAGCCGCCGAGGGCGGTCTGGATCGCGTGCTGGCTCGGCACGTTGGCGCACAGGCGCATATTGGCCAGCATGTCGATGCCTTCGATATAGCTCTGGGCGTTGTGCTTGGGCCCGGAGATGGCGATCCAGCCGGAGCGGAAGCCCGCGACGCGGTAGGACTTGGACAACCCGTTGAAGGTCAGGCACAGCAGGTCGGGTGCCAGGGAGGCGGTGCATACGTGGACCGCGTCATCGTAGAGGATCTTGTCGTAGATCTCGTCGGAGAACACCACCAGGTTATGTTGGCGCGCCAGTTCAAGCATGCCCAGCAGCACTTCCCTGGAATACACGGCGCCGGTGGGGTTGTTCGGGTTGATGATCACCAGGGCCTTGGTGTTCGGGGTGATCTTGGCCTTGATATCGGCCAGGTCAGGGAACCAGTCGGCACCTTCGTCGCAGAGGTAATGCACCGGGTGGCCACCGGCCAGGGTCACGGCGGCGGTCCACAATGGGTAGTCCGGCGCGGGCACCAGCACTTCGTCGCCGTTGTTGAGCAGCGCCTGCAGCGACATCACGATCAGCTCGGACACGCCATTGCCCAGGTAGATGTCCTCAATCCCGACACCTTCCACCTGCTTCTGCTGGTAATACTGCATCACCGCCTTGCGCGCGCTGAACAGGCCTTTGGAGTCGCTGTAGCCCTGGGCCGTGGGCAGGTTGCGGATCACGTCCTGGAGGATTTCGTCGGGCGCTTCGAAACCAAAGGGCGCCGGGTTGCCGATGTTCAGCTTGAGGATGCGGTGGCCTTCCTCTTCCAGGCGTTTGGCGTGCTTGAGCACCGGGCCGCGAATGTCGTAGCAGACGTTGGCGAGCTTGTTCGATTTGCTGACCTGCATGGCGATGTGATCCTGAAAATGAACGATCCAGACGGCGTGGGCACTACCGTACTGTGAATCCTGCGCGGCCCGCACCTTAAATACGTTTGAATGCCGGTGGCGCGGGTGCCAGACTGGCGTTTTGAAGAGGCGCAATCATACGTGCCGCCTGATCCACGGAAAAGACACAGATCAGGGTTTTTCAGTTGCCGAGGTGTACCCATGGAAAAGCTGCAGAAAACCGTTGAAGAATGGAAAGCCATGCTCGATCCGGAGCAGTACAACGTGTGCCGTCTCAAAGGCACTGAGCGACCTTTCAGCGGCAAGTACAACGAAACCAAGACCGACGGCGTGTATCACTGCATTTGCTGCAATGAGCCGCTGTTCGATTCCAAGGCCAAGTTCGATTCAGGCTGCGGCTGGCCCAGCTTCTACGAGCCGATTGCCGACAGTGCCATGGTTGAGATTCGCGATGTCAGCCACGGCATGATCCGCACCGAAGTCACCTGCGCCAAATGCGATGCACACCTGGGGCACGTGTTCCCGGACGGCCCGCCGCCGACCGGCCTGCGTTACTGCATCAACTCGGTGTGCCTGGACCTAGTGCCGCGCTGAGAGAACACGTGTTCGGCCACAATGTGGGAATGCCAGTCCGTTAAGCGTACATCGCCCTTTGTAGGAGCGAGCTTGCTCGCGAAAAATGTCGACGATAATGCGTGCTTTCTGAATGAGCGCGGTGACTGTCAGTTTTTCGCGAGCAAGCTCGCTCCTACAAAAAGCCTTTATTGACTGGCATTCACATTGGGGGCTGGTTGATGGGGCGTCATCATTCCCGCTTATTAGTTTGTACACAATTCAATTGCGTACTATCTTTCTGCTTCCCCTTTGCCAGAGTCACTGCCATGAGCGACAACCTGCTGAGCATCCCTTGCACCACCATCAAGGGTGAGCAAAAGACTTTGGCCGATTTTGCCGGCAAGGCCATCCTGGTGGTCAATACCGCCAGCAAATGTGGTTTCACCCCGCAGTACAAGGGCCTGGAACAACTCTGGCAGCAATACAAGGACCAGGGCCTGGTGGTGCTGGGCTTTCCGTGCAATCAGTTCGGCAAGCAGGAGCCGGGCAACGAAGGCGCGATTGCCGAGTTCTGCGAGCTGAACTTCGGCGTCAGTTTTCCTTTGTTCAAAAAGATCGACGTCAACGGCAGCGATGCCCACCCGCTGTTCGTGCAGTTGAAAAAGCAGGCGCCGGGGCTGCTGGGCTCAAAGAATATCAAATGGAATTTCACCAAGTTCCTCATCGGGCGTGATGGCAGGCAGGTCAAGCGTTTTGCACCGACCACCAAGCCTCAGGCTCTGAGCCAGGAGATCGAAGCGCTGCTCAAATGACCGATGCCGGCCCCAGTCAGAGGCTTGTCGTCTCAGGCACCCACAGGTCCAGCAGGGCTTTGAGTTCTTCACGGCGAAACGGCTTGGCCAGGTAGTCATTCATCCCCGCCGCACGGCAACGTTCACGCTCTTCGGCGAGGGCGTTGGCGGTCAAGGCAACGATCGGCAGGTCTGGCCAGCGGCCGCTCCGGCGAATCTGCCGGCTCGCTTCGTAGCCGTTCATCACGGGCATGTTGCAGTCCATCAACACCAGATCGAAACGCTGGTCCTCAAGACACTTGAGGGCTTCGCCACCATGGGCGGCCACAATGACCTCGCAGCCAAGCTTGCCGAGCATGCCCTTGGCCACCAGTTGATTGACCGGGTTGTCCTCCACCAGCAGGATACGCGCGCGATGGCTGAGTGACGTGGCGTCGATGCGGACAGGGTCCGCCATCGGTTGCGTGTCGCTGTGCAAATTACGCTGCAGGATCTGATAGAGCGCGTTACGGCTCAGCGGGCGTGCCTGTTGCTGCAGCGGTGCCAGCGCCGCGACTTCTTCGCCGGGCATGAAATTGCCATAGGCCGTTACTACCAGGATCGGCGCGGTAATGCCCATCCTCAGGCGGAACAGGCACTCCGGGCAATCGGTGATCAACAGGTCGGGATGCTGTCCGCTCAGGTCGTCTTCCATGGAATAACAACGCGGCGCCAACCCCCAGTGGGGCAGCAGCAGGGTGAGCAACTCTCCCAGGCCACTGCTTGGGTTGGTAATGACGATCACGTCGCCCGCCAGTGGTACTTGAGCCACCGCCGGCAAGTGGGTGGGCAGCGGCAGGTCGACGCAGAACTGGCTGCCGAAGCCGACCTCCGAACTGATACTCAAGCGGCCCTGCATGGCCTCGCACAGGTTATGGGTCAATGCGAGCCCCAGGCCCGTGCCGCCAAATTGGCGCGTGATACCGGCGCCGGCCTGGGTAAACGGCTGGAAAATCTTCACCTGCGCGTCCTGGGCAATGCCGATGCCGGTATCGCAGACCTCAATGCGTACGCCATCGCCGTGTTGGCTCAGGCGCACATCCACGCGGCCGAAGCGGGTGAACTTCAAGGCATTGGACAGCAGGTTACTGACGATTTGCCGTACCCGCGTCGGGTCGCCGATCACCTGTGCAGGAAACAGCGGGTCGATCAGGCAGGTCAGTTCCACGCTGGGTGCGGCGTTTTGCGACAACAGGTTGGCGGTGTCTTCCACCAGTGAGCCAAGGTCGAACGCGATACGCTCAAGCTCCAGTTGACCGGCGTCGAACTTGGACAAGTCGAGGATATCGTTGAGCAACTCCACCAGGACCTTGCCGGAGTCATGGGCGATGGACAGTTGCTGGCGCTGCTCGGCGTTGAGCGAGCTGTCCAGCGACAGGGCAATCATGCCCAGCAGGCCATTGAGCGGGGTGCGGATTTCATGGCTCATGTTGGCCAGGAACGCCGCCCGCGCCTGGGCCATTTCCAGGGCGGTCAATCTGGCAGCCTCCAGTTCATCATTGAACTGGCTCAAGCGTTGGTTGCTGGTCTTGAGCTCGAGGGTGCGCGCAGAAACGATGTCTTCGAGCTGACCCAGGTATTCGGTGAGACGATCCTCGGCATGGCGACGCTGCTGAATCTCGGTTTCCATGTTTTCGAACTGCTGGTTGGCAACGTTGACCAGCACACCGATTTCGTCATGCTCATGGCCCGGCGGGCAGTCCAGGCGCGCCTGTCGGCGCGTGCTCAACGCTCGGATAATGCGTACCAGCGGTTGGGTGAGCATGACGTAGAACAAGCCCAGCAGGATCCCGGTCAACAGCAGGCTGCGGATAAAACCGTTGAGCAACGTGACCTCGGCGCGGCGCAGGAAGCGGCTGCCGAACGCGTAGGTGTCTACATCCAGGCGCAACACCCCGAGGGATTCGTCGGGCATGTGGCTGAGGTACAGACGGTCCTCGAATGGACGGTTGGCGCCAAACAGAAAATCGCTGACGGGCCGATAATGGCTTTCCTTGCGCGGCCGGTCGACGTCGGCCAGCACCACGCCGTTGTTGTCGATCAACTGGGCGTGAACAATGACAGGGGAGTGCAGCAGGCCCAGGGTCAGTTCCTGGGCGAGTTCGGCATCGATGTTATAGGCGATGCGCGAGGCGGGGTTATGGCTGATTTCGATCAGCGAGCGTATTTCGCGGTTGATGGATGCGTCTTCGCTGGCATAATCAATGCCGATTTGGATAAGACTGAGCAAGGTTCCCAAGACGAAACCGACCAGCACAGTCAATCTGGCTTGTTTATAAGACAAGCGGTGGGCGAACTTGATATCCATCGAGTGTTGAACCACTTCACGTTTCCCTTCGCCCGGCAAGCATAGCTGAACATCCACCAATGCTGACTTGCCCGGCATGAATCGAATTTCGCAGCCTTGTGCGGTCTGCCGCTGGGTTGCCAATACGCCATCTTTTACAAGAACTTGCCAGAGGAATAGACGTGGATTCTCGATTGAGTGCCTTTCTTGAGCGGGCTGACGCAGTGCTCGTGCGCCTGGAACCCCTGTTACCCGCTGCGCGCCAAGCCATTGACTGGAATCACTGCCTGGCCGCGCGCTGGCAGCGCGAGGGCCGCACAGGCTTCCTGTTGCCGCTGCAAGTGAGCCTGGACATGCGTCTGTCGGACCTGATCGGCGTCGACAAGCAACGCGAAACGCTGGCGCGCAACACCCAGCAGTTTCTTGACGGCTTACCCGCCAACCATGCGCTGCTATGGGGTTCGCGTGGCACCGGCAAGTCCTCCATGGTCCGCGCCTTGCTCGCCCAGCATGCCAAGGCCGGCCTGCGCTTGATCGAAATTGAGCGTGACCACCTGGCCGACCTGCCGCGCGTGGTCGAGCAACTGCTCAAGCTGCCGCAGCGTTTCATTCTGTTCTGCGACGACCTCTCGTTCGAAGCAGGCGAAGGCGACTATCGCGTGCTCAAGAGTGTACTGGATGGTTCCCTGGAGCAGGCGCCGGAAAACGTATTGCTGTACGCCACCTCCAACCGCCGTCACCTGGTGCCGGAGAACCAGAGTGACAACGACAATTGGAAGCGCGTGGATGGCGAACTGCACCCGAGCGAGGCGGTGGAAGACAAGATCGCCCTGTCCGACCGTTTTGGCCTGTGGCTGTCGTTCTATCCATTCACCCAGGAACACTTCCTGGATGTGGTGGAACACTGGATCGGTGAGCTTGCAGGCAAGGCCGGCCTGCAGTGGCAGCGCGATGAACAACTCGACATTCTCGCCGTGCGCTGGGCTACCGGCCGCGGTAACCGTAACGGCCGCTGTGCCTATCAGTTCGCCCGTTACTGGGTGGGTCTCAAATTGCTGGAGCGTCAACCATGATCGATTTGCAACAGACCGGCACCGGTCTGGATGGCTATGCGCTGCTGTGCGCGCAACTGGAATCGCTGCTGGCCGATGAGCGGGATTTCATCGCCAACAGTGCGCAATTCTCCGCGTTCCTGTTCAATCAACTGGACGACCTGAACTGGGCGGGTTTCTACCTCAATCGCAATGATGAGCTGGTGCTTGGCCCATTCCAGGGCCAGATTGCCTGTGTGCGGATCCCTTTCGGTCGTGGTGTGTGCGGCGCCGCCGCCGCGACCCGGCAGACCCAGCGAGTGGAAGACGTGCATGCGTTTGCCGGGCACATTGCCTGTGACAGCGCCTCAAACAGCGAATTGGTGGTGCCGCTGGTCAAGAACGGCCAATTGATTGGCGTCCTTGACCTCGACAGCCCGTCGCTGGCTCGTTTTACCCCCGAGGACCAGTTGGGTATCGAACAGCTGGCGGCTATTTTCCTGCGCTTGACCGATTGCTGAGCGAGCGAGGCGGGGAACGCCAGTCAGTTAAGCGTATACCGCCCTTGTAGGAGGGAGCTTGCTCGCGAAAAATGTCAACGATAACGCGTGCTTCCTGAATGAACGCGGTGCCTGTGAGTTTTTCGCGAGCAAGCTCGCTCCTACACTGACTTATTGGCTGTCCAGTTCATGCAGTTGAACTTGCAGCGCCCGTTCCAGCTCGAGCATGAGCTTTTCCAGGGATTTGATCCCCGCCTCGACCACTCGCCGATCATCGTCGCGGGAACAGGCTTGTTCCAGGGCTTCGCATTGCCCGGCCAGGGCATTGGCTTGGACGATGCGTGCGGCCCCCTTGATCTTGTGGGCTTGTTCGATGATGTCCATGGGCGACGCCTTGCGCTCCAGTAGCGCGGTGAGTGCCTGACGATCATGAACGCTGCTGGTCAGCAGTTCTTCGAGCAACCGTCGGCTCAATTGCGGATCGCCTCCCGTCAGCGCGTCCAGGCACGCCAGGTCCAGGCGCTGGCTCGTGGGCTGCGGTGTGATCTGCGCCAGTTGCCGCTCCAGTATCGTGAGACTGATGGGCTTGAACAGGCAGTCGTCCATGCCCGCTTCCAGGCAGCGTTGTCTTTCTTCCGGCTGGGCATTGGCGGTGAACCCCAGTACCACGCAGGGTGCCAACTGTTCGCGTTGCTCGTACTCACGAATGGAACGGCTTAACTCGTAGCCATTCATGATGGGCATGTTGCAGTCGGCGATCACCAGGTCGAACTGTTCCTGGCGCCAGGCCTGGAACCCGGCGGCACCGTGCTCGGCGGCGGTGAACTGATGGCCCAGGTAGCCCAGTTGCTGGCACATCAGCAGGCGGTTCGCCGGGTGGTCGTCTACCACCAGCACATTGAGTACCGGGGTAGAGGCCGGCTTGGCGGGTGCATGCTCGCCCACGGTCGTCACCGGGTGCAGGCGCGGCATTTTCAGGTTGACGTGCACCTGGGTGCCGACCATGGGCACGCTGCTCAAGCTTAACTGGCCGCCCATCATTGCGCAGAGGCTGCGGCAGATCACCAGGCCCAGGCCGGCGCCACTTCTGGCCAGATGCCCGGAGTTGTCGGCCTGGGCGAATGGCTCGAACAGGCGCTGCTGGTCTTCCCGGTTGATGCCTATGCCGGTGTCCTCCACCACCAGCTTCAGTTCGACCTGTTCCGGTGTCTGGCTCGGTTGCACCTCAACCTTGATCTTCACCTGCCCATGTTCGGTGAACTTGATGGCGTTGCTCACGAGGTTGGACAGCACTTGCTTGAAGCGCAGCGGGTCGATCAAGACTTCGATGTCGCTCGGATCGGGCTTGAATTCCAATAGCAGGCTGAGGGTTTTCTGGCGGGCAAGCCCATCGAAGACACGCACCACCGACTCAATCACCTCCCGCAGATTGACGCGCTCCGGGGCCAGGCTTAGGCGCCCGGACTCAATACGCGCGATATCGAGAATATCGCCGATCAGCTCCAGTAGATCCTTGGCCGAGTTGTACGCGACTTCTATCGCCGGACGGTCGAGATGGCCCTGGTCGGCGCGCTTGAGCGTCAGTTCCAGCATGCCGATCACCGCGTTCATCGGCGTGCGTATCTCGTGGCTCATGGTGGCAAGAAAGGTGCTTTTGGCGCGGTTGGCCTCATCGGCGCGTTCTTTGGCGGCACGCAGTTCATCAAACAACTGGCGCCGTTCACTGATGTCGATCCAGCCGCCAATGATGCCCTGGACTTCGCCGATGGAGTCGCGGTAGGGCAGGATCCAGTGGTAGATCGTCAGCTTCCTTTCATGGATATGCAGGGTGCGGTCCAGGATCAAGGGCGTGCCCTCGGCCACCACCCGCAGGTAATCGGCATGGTACTGCGCCGCTTCGGGCGCCAGGGCCATGTTCATCTGGGTCACGCTTTTGCCGATCACCTCCTCTCGCTTGACGTCGAATGTCTGCAGGTAGCTGTCATTGCAGGTTTGCAGCAAGCCGTTACGATCGCGTACATAGATGGGGTGTGGCGTTTCGTTGACCAGCGCGCGCATGAACTCGAACTGGTCGTTGAGGGCGCGCTCGGCCATTTTTCGTTGCCTGATCTGGCGGCGCATGTAGGCATTCCAGGTCAGCGAAACCAAAAGCAACAACCCGGTTCCGATGACGATCCTGGCAATCAACTGGTTGTAATTGCGCCAATAGCTGTCGGACTCGACGGTGTAGCCGCGCCAGCGGCTGTTGATCACGCCCATTTCATCCGGGGCGATACTGAGCAGCGCTTTGTCGAGGATCGAGCTCAATTCGGTGGCATGGCGGGATGTGGCCAGGGCGAACGTCGCCGGGCTGGTGCCGATGGTGGTAGTGATCTGCAACTTGTCCCGGAAAACCTTCGAGGACAGGAAGTAGTTGGCGATCAGCAGCGTGTTCACAGCGCCGTCCACTTGCCCTTGTGCGAGCAACTCGGATGCCCTGAAGGTATCGCCGGTTTCCACCAGTTGAATCCGGGGATAGTCCTTGCGCAAGGTATCGGCCAGTGGGGTACCTTGGGTCACCGCCAGGCGCTTGCCCGTCATCTGCTCCAGGTTCAGGGGCGCTCCAGGCTCTTTGCGGGTCAGCAGCACATAGGAGTTTTCCAGGTAGGGGCGGCTGAAACTCAACTGCGCCTCCCGTTGGTTACTCGGCACGATGGCCCCGATGATGTCGATATTCTGTGCGGCGACCTGCTCGATCATATCGTCGACCTCACGCCCGCGCTGAACCGCGAAACGCAAGCCCGTCCGCAAGCGAATGAGTTCTAGGAGGTCGGCGGTGATACCGCGAAAGTTGCCCTCTGCGTCGAAGAAGGTGAGGGGGGCAAAGGTTTCATTGACGACAACCTTCACAACCGGATTGGCCTTCAACCAGCGTTCTTCGCGCGGAGTCAGTTGCAGTTTCTTGTCGGTCAGCAGGATATCGCTGCCGGCGCTCCAGCGCTTGGCGATGCTGTCGCGTTCGTTGATGGGCACAGCCGCCAGCACCGTGTCGACAATGCTCAAGAGAATCAGGTTGTCGTGGCGCAGGGCGAAGCTGAAACCGTAAGCCTCATGCTTGCCGAAATTGGCCATGCGAATGTTCTTGAGGTAGCCCTTGTTAATCATGAAATGGGTGGAAATGGTGTCGCCCAGAAACACATCTGCCTGGTCGAATGCCACGGCATTCAGCGCATTCTGATAAGAGGGATAGGGGCGGATATCTGCCTTGGGGTACAGCTTCTCCACCTCGTCGAGGGGCAGGTAATGGTAAACCAGGCTCAAGCGCAACCCTTCCAGGCCATTGCCGAGACTGCGGGTTTCTCCTTCGCGAGTGACCAGTACCGGCTGGTCCACGGCATAAGGGGCCGACAGTGTGAGATGGGGGTTTGCGGCCTCAAAGCCATTGGAGGAGCCCAGCAAGTCAATGTCGCCGGCTTCAAGGGCTTCAATGGCGGACAAACGGGAAGGGTAACGCAGGACCTTGACCGGTATGGCGAGCGCCTTGGCCAGTAGACCCGCATAATCTGCCGTGAGCCCCTCGTAGTCGCGGCCACTGGAGGTGAGGTCGAACGGCGGGTAGTCAGGCGCAGCAGTACCCAGTACCAGCTCGCGCTTGTACTGCAGCCACTGGCGCTGGGTTCTGTCCAGTCGAGTGTCCAGTTGAACGGTTCCCGCGCGACTCAATAAGGTGAAGTGCTGTGGGGGGATGGAGGAGTCCGCGAGCACGGCAGTGCTGAAGTACAAGCTGGCACTCAATATGATCAAATAGTCCTTGATACGGCTGGGCATCCGTTTTCTCACACTAGCGCGTTTCGTTTTGCCATCTCGATGAGCTCAACTAAAGATTGAGCTTTTAGTTTTTGCATTAAACGCTTTTTATAGGTGCTGACTGTTTTATTGCTCAGGAACATGCCTTTGGCTATTTCCTTATTAGTGCGACCTTGTGCAAAAAGTTGCAGGACCATGAGTTCCCGGTCGTTAACGGCTTTGAACAGTTCCAGCTCCTGAGTGTCCGCGCCTTCGGTTCCATTTGCATTTAATGCCTGGCTGGGGAAGTAGTTGTAACCGGAAAGTACGGCACGAATGGCGCTCAGCAGTTCGGTCAGGTCGCCTTCCTTGCAGACATAACCGTCAGCGCCGGAACGCATGCAGCGCGTGGCAAACAGGGTTGGGCACTGGGCCGTGAGCACCAGGGTTTTCATCGAAGTGTTCATGGCGTTGAATCGGCAGAGCACTTCGAGGCCGTCAAGTTTCGGGATGCTGATATCCAGGACTACCAGGTCGGGCAGGCATTCGCGGACCATTTGTATGGCATCGCATCCGTTATCCGTTTCTCCAACGACTTTGTAGCCTTCGTGTTCCAGTAACATTCTGATGGCAAGCCGTATAACGGGGTGGTCGTCGATAATAAAAACGGTGTTCATAATCAAATTCCATGCAGGTGCAAATAAAGCGGTCACATTAGCTCAGAAGAAGCGGCAGCAGCATGAAGCGAGGGGTGAACAAGTACAAAACAGGAAGTTTCCTACGTCAAAAAAGGTAGAATCCTACAAGTCGATCGGTAATTGTGAAACTTGATGTTTGGGCTTTCAGGGTGTCTGGCATGGCCAGCGGTCAAAAGCGTTTTGCGACGATGATTACGTTATTTTTCGCAGTTGATAAGGTTAAAGTTCTTACTTTGACAGGGGTTAAGTCAAGACCATTAAACTTGCAAGTTCATCTCTGTTTAACGGTTTTGACAAACAGCCCAGCAGTGGAAGGTTGCGCTGCGCAGCTTGTGTGGTCAGTTTGAGCAGTTCCGTCGCTGGGAGACTGCTCAATAGAATCGCACTGGTAATAAATTGACCGCGGCTGGCGATTTCCACCAGTTCCAGACCGGGCAGGTCAGGCAGGCATTGGTCGCATAACATCAAGTCGTAAGAGAACTTGCACTGAGTCATTGTGCGTATGGCCTGCTCCGCATTTTCCACGGGGGTGAGCTGGTCGAAACCAAAGCTTCTCAGCAGGCACTGGGTGGCCAGGAGTTGAAAGGGATGATCCTCCACCAGAAGAATACGAAGGGGGTGTCTGGGCATAAAGAGCACACAGTAAGTCAAGCATCGATGGGAGCGTGGGGGTTGCTCGTCTGGTTCACGGCGGCGTGCGTGATTATTCCTCGGGAATATGTACGAATTCGATCAGGCCGCTCTGTTCCCATCGTAGGGCAATTCCTTTAGGGCGCAGGGCGGCGTGGTCAGGACGTTATTGAGGACTGGAGCGCCCGGTCATTTCCCGCGCCATCTCGGTGGCATAGCTGTCGGTCATGCCGGCGATGAAGTCGATCATGCGCAGGAACGAGGCATGTAACGACCAGGCGGGGTCCGGCGCGCTGTTGCCCAGCAAGTCGAGGATGCGCCGGTTCTTGAACGACGGCGTGCGCCCGCCGTGTTGCTCCAGGGCCGCACCGCAAAATGCGTTCAGCAGAATCTCCAGGGTGGTGTAGGCGCCGATTTCATGCAGGGTCTTGCGCTTGTCCTGGAAGATTTTCTTGCGCGCCATGTCCTTGGCATCCAGTACGCAACGCTTTGCCGGACCGTGCATGTGTTCCACCAGATCGCCAGGCAGGGTGCCGGCAAGCAGCGCGTCCTGCTGTTCGACGAAGGCACGCGCCGCCGCGTTGGTCAGGTGCTCAATGGCCTTGCCGCGCAGGATTGCCAACTTGCGACGGCGGGAGTCCGACGCGCCTAATTGTCGATACGTCTGCGGCAGGTCATCACCCACCAGGTCGAGCAGCAGTGACTCGACTTCGGCGTACTCGAGCAACTCCATTTCCAGGCCATCTTCCAGGTCGATCAACGCATAGCAGATGTCGTCGGCGGCCTCCATCAAGTACACCAGCGGGTGGCGCGCCCAGCGTTGTTCCTCCAGTTGAGGCAGGCCGAGTTTTTGCGCGATCTGCTCCAGAATCGGCAACTCACTCTGGTAGCAGCCGAACTTGTGTTTCTTGTAGCCCAACGAGTCCGCGTGGCGGGCAGTCCAGGGGTACTTGAGGTAGGTGCCCAAGGTGGCATAGGTCAGCCGCGTGCCGCCGTCGAATTGATGATACTCAAGCTGGGTCAGTACGCGGAAACCCTGGGCATTGCCTTCGAAGTTGAGGAAGTCATTGCGCTCGGCACCGCTCATGTCATCCAGCCAGCCGCGCCCGGCGGCCTGCTGGAACCAGTGGCGAATCGCGTCTTCGCCGGAGTGCCCGAAGGGCGGATTGCCGATGTCATGGGCCAGGCAGGCCGATTGCACCACCATGCCCAGATCGCTCGGATCGCACCAGTCGGGGAGGGCACCGCGCAGCGTTTCGCCGACGCGCATGCCAAGGGAGCGCCCCACACAACTGACTTCCAGCGAGTGGGTCAGGCGCGTGTGGATATGGTCGTTGCTCGTCACCGGATGCACTTGGGTCTTGCGGCCCAGGCGCCGGAAAGCGCCAGAGAAAATAATGCGGTCATGGTCTTTGTGGAAAGGGCTGCGGCCCAGTTCTTCAGGGCTGTGCAGCGGCTTGCCAAGACGTTCGCGGGTCAACAGGGTGGGCCAATCCAAGGCGGGTACGCTCCGTACGGTAAATGACAGTTGCAGCTTCCCGTTTCCACGCAGGCGGGGCAAGCGCAAATGTTGAAGTCGATTGTTTCGATAGCGATGAACAACAAGTCCCGGCCGCCGTTGCGCAAATGGCCCGGCGGTCAGGACGTGGTGTTGAACGAGCGGGGCTTATCGTTTGCGCGAGGCGCCTTGCATGGCCAGCTTGATCAGCGGAATCAACCCGGCCCCCAGCCGTACCAGGCGCGTTACGCTGCTGATACTGCCGCCCTTGGCGCCTTTGCCGGTAAAGAACCCCATCAGGGTCACCGCCGCCACGCCCCACAGCGGCGCGTGCTTGATGCCCAGGCTGTCCTGCCAGTTGTGACGCATGTCGCGCACTCTGTGCAGGGGCGCCATGAGTTGCTGGGATTCATGACGGATTTCCTGACGGTGCATTTCCATGCGCAGGCGAATCAACGCCTTGCGCATTTCCCGACGGGACGTGTTTTGCGGTTCAGGCAGGCTCATGGCAACAGGCGCTCCCGGTCATTGGCCAGTTCTTCGAGGGTGGCATGGAAAGGCGTGGACTCATCGAACACCGCCGCTTTCAAGCGTACCCCGCAGAACGCTGCGGCCAGGGTGTAGAACACACACAGACAGATGATGCCGGTGAGGCGGTAGCCGGTGTCCCACACCAGGATCATCACCAGTGTCGATAACCCTACCAACAGCAGCAGGGCAAACACCAACGCAAGGCCGGCGAACAGCAGCAGGCTGACAGTGCGTGCCTTCTGCTCCTGCAACTCGATGCCGAAGAGTTCGACATGGCTGTGCAATAAGCCGAGGACGGCAGCGCCCAGTCGGCGGGAAGTGGTACCTGCGCCCTTTGACGAGCTGGATTCGTCGATAGCCATGATATTAGCGCCTGGTAGCCAGCAGACCGATCAAAAAGCCTACGCCGGCAGCGATGCCGACGGACTGCCACGGGTTGGCCTGCACGTAGTCTTCCGTTGCAGTGATAGCCGCCTGGCCGCGCTCACGCAGAGAGTCTTCGGTCAACTGCAGGGTTTCGCGAGCCTTGAGCAGGCTTTCATGGATCCTGGTACGCAGCTCATCGGCCTGGTCACCGGCCAGGACGGCGGTGTCGTCGAGCAACCTTTCGGTATCGGCGACGAGGGTCTGAAAATCCGCCATCAGTATTTCTTGAGCAGTCTTTGCTGATTTACCGGCCATGGTTATCTCCGTGTGGCTGTTCTGTACGTGTGGTTTCGAGTCGCGGGGTTTGCCGAAGGTTCACTGCGATTGTGTGGTACCGCTTTTGCTTTGCCCTGGTGCGCACGCCCTGGGGCTGCGCTCAATCCGGGCGGTCGCGGCGCAAGCCTTGAAAAACCTTACCCTAATTAACTCAAACTCGCGCAAATAGGTACCGCCTTTGGCGTCGCCGTCGCGCTGGTCGGCGGCCTGCGGGTATATGGCGTGATCAAGCGCCTTTGCGGGCCGCGTTGGGCTTAGAATGGTGAGGTGTTTTCCATCCGAGTGCATTTGCCATGCTTGCTGAATGCCAGCTGTTCGGCACCCTGGGTTGCCATCTGTGTGAAATTGCCGAAGCCGAAATCATGCCGCTCGTCGAGCACGGGTTGCTCGTGGAGCTGGTGGATATCACCGATCCCGACGACCTGACCGAGGTCTACGGCCTGCGGATTCCGGTGCTCAGGCGGGTGGACACGGGGGCTGAGTTGGACTGGCCGTTCGACACCGAGCAGGTGGTTGCCTTCCTGCGCTGACGTTTATGCGATGGCGAGTTTCCGAATATTACGTTACTGTATGTTTGTACAGCGATTGAATAGAGGGAACGCCCGTGGTGAATGTCGAACAACTGAAAAGCAGCGTCAATCGCATGTCCGCCGACATCGTGCGCGATGCGGTGAACGAGCTGCGCCTCGATGGCCTGGTCACGGAAGGCAAGACGCCCTTCAACAAGGTGCATTTCAACACCTGTTTCGCGGAAATCGAAGCGCTGTTCCAGCGTGCCGGTTATCACAAGCAGCTGGATGTGGTGGGCTATCAGGGCCTGCTCTACGCACTCTACGACCCGGGCCGTTGGGAGGCCGTGGACGTACTGCGCTGGCTCAAGGAGTTTACCGAGGCGGCGAGCGCTTCACCGGTTTTGCGCGTGCAACTGGCCAAGGCCTGAGATCTCTCCTAGGCTCAATCCCGCGCCATGCGGGATAATGCCCGCCTGTTTATTTCCAGGCCTTGAGCATCTGCATGTCCACTTCCGGTTTTTCCCCGTCACAGCACCAAGCCAGCACCTTGTACCTGCCGCCTGGTCCGTGGGCAACGGTGCTCGATTGCCTGTGCGAGCATTTCCCGGCGATTGCCCGTGAACAATGGCTGGACCGCATTGCCCGTGGCCGGGTGCTCGATGGCAATGGGCAGCCCATCAGCCTGGGTCTGGCTTACAAGGAAGGCCTGTGCATCCATTACTTTCGTGAAGTGCCCAACGAGAAAGTGATTCCCGTAGAGGAAACCATCCTGTACGCCGATGAGCATCTGGTGGTGGCCGACAAGCCGCATTTCCTGCCGGTGACCCCTGCGGGCGAGTATGTCGAGCAGACGCTGTTGCGCCGTTTGATCCGGCGCCTGGACAACCCCGCCCTGGTGCCCCTGCATCGCATTGACCGGCATACCGCAGGGCTGGTGCTGTTCTCGGCCAATCCCGCCACCCGCGCGGCTTATCAGCAACTGTTTCCCACGCGGCGTATCGATAAATTCTACGAAGCCATTGCCCCGGCCTTGCCTGACCTGACGTTCCCGCTGGTGCACAAGAGCCGGCTGGTGGACGGTGAGCCTTTCTTCCGCATGCAGGAAGGCCCCGGTGCCAGCAATACCGAAACGGCGGTGCAGGTGCGCGAAAAACACGGCGATCTATGGCGCTATGGCCTGTTCCCGGTCACCGGCAAGAAGCACCAGTTGCGTGTGCACATGACCGCGCTCGGCGCGAGTATCTGCAATGACCCGTTCTATCCCGAGGTGATCAAGGACGCCAGGGACGATTACGCCAACCCGCTCAAGTTGCTGGCCCAGGGCGTGCGTTTCATCGACCCGGTCAGCGGCCAGGAACGCAGCTTTCGCAGTGAACTCAGCCTGGACTGGTAAGCGCCGCAAACGACAAGGCCCGCGCGAGGCGGGCCTTGTGGGCAAGCGGTAAGGCTTACAGGTCTTTAACGGTGCGAACCTGATCCTTGTTGATGCGGGTGCGCTTGCCGTCAAGCTGTTGGAATTCATAGAAGCCCGAATCTTCGTCAAATTTCGGGGTGTCGACGGCCTGGATTTCGCGACCGTCATTCAGGGTGATCACTGTCGGCGAGGCGCAACCGGCGAGGGTGGCGAGGCCCAGTGCAAGCATGAGAGCGGCGATGGTCCGTTGAGTCATGAGTTTGTCTCCGAGAGAATGCTTTTAAAATGCTGACCTTGTGACGTGTGCAACGCCGGCAAAGTTCCTGATGCAAGACTCATTCTGACACGCCAGGCCTTGTGTGCAACAGGTCCGGTGTATTGAGGTTGGCCAGGCGTGGGTCATCGGCCGCGCATTCCAGGCCCACGGCGCCCAGCTGCAGCAGGATTTTACGCGGGCTGCGTTCGCCAGCTTGCCAGGCCTGCTCCACCTGATCCTTCAAGGCGACAGGGATGATGCACAGCAAGGGTTCCCAGAACTCGCCATGGCGGACCATCACCGGAACCTGCCGGTTGAGTCGTGCTGTCGCACGCAGGTCGGCCAGCAATCGCCCATCGATGTGCGGCACATCGCAGGGCAGGATCAGCAGATACCCATGGCGTGCGGCGAAGAGTCCCGCGCGGATACCGGCAAGTGGTCCGGGAAAATCCGCGCTGTCGTCGCTCACTAACTGATCGGCATAGGCGGCATACCGCTCATGATTGCGGTTGCACGAGATGATCAGGTCGTCCGTGAGCGGCCGTGCCAGGCGTTGCAGGTGCGCAATCAAGGGCTGGCCGTGCCACTGCAGCAGGCCTTTGTCCTGGCCGCCCATGCGCTGGCCACGACCGCCGGCCAGCAACAGAATCGAGCAGGGCAGGGGTAAGGATTCAAGGGGCATGAGGGTTCCGCTGCGGCAGGTAAACAGAGGCTTGTGATATAACATCGGGCTGTTCCTTCGACAACCGGACCGTGCCATGAAAGCCAAGGCTGATGCGCCTTTCGTACCTCTGAATATCGCTGTATTGACCGTCAGCGACACCCGCACCCTGGACACAGACACCTCGGGCCAGGTCTTCGTCGACCGCCTGACCGCCGCCGGCCATACCCTGGCCGAGCGCGTGCTGCTCAAGGACGACCTTTACAAAATCCGCGCCCAGGTCGCCCACTGGATCGCCGAAGACGTGGTGCAGGTGGTGCTCATCACCGGCGGCACCGGCTTTACCGGCCGCGACAGCACACCCGAAGCGGTGAGCTGCCTGTTGGACAAGCAGGTCGATGGGTTTGGCGAGCTGTTCCGCCAGATCTCGGTGGCCGATATCGGCACCTCCACCGTGCAATCGCGCGCCCTGGCCGGCCTGGCCAATGGCACCCTGGTGTGCTGCCTGCCGGGCTCCACCAATGCCGTGCGCACCGGTTGGGACGGTATTCTGGCTGAACAATTGGACAACCGTCATCGGCCGTGCAATTTCGTGCCGCACCTGAAGCAGGCCCAGCCCTGTGAAACCCGTGGATAAGCCCGGCAAAACCGGCGCCTTGATGCCGGTGGAAGCGGCTTTGCAGCGTTTGCTGGACATGGCCGACGCCGCGCCGATCCGCGAGCACGAAACCGTGCGCCTGGCCGAGTGCGATGGCCGCGTATTGGCACAGGACCTGGTCTCCACCCTCGACCTGCCACCCTGGCCCAACAGTGCCATGGATGGCTATGCCCTGCGCGTCGCGGACTGGGCCGGCGCGCCGTTGCCGGTCAGCCAGCGTATTTTCGCCGGCACTGCGCCTGAGCCGTTGGCGCCCGGCACCTGTGCGCGCATCTTTACCGGGGCGCCGGTGCCTCCGGGCGCGGACTGCGTCGAAATGCAGGAAAACGCAACCGTTCACAGCGACGAGTGCGTTAGTTTCAGCGAGCCGTTGCAAGCGGGTCAGAACATCCGCCCGCAAGGCCAGGAAACCACGGTCGGCGAGTTGGTACTGGCCGCAGGTACGCGCCTGGGCCCGATCGAGCTGGGCCTGGCTGCTTCGCTTGGGCGTGATCGCCTCGAGGTGGTGCGACGTGCGCGGGTGGCGGTGCTGTCGACCGGCGATGAGCTGATCGAGCCTGGATTGCCCCTGGGGCCGGGCCAGATCTACAACAGCAACCGCCGCGTGCTGTGCAGTTGGCTGACGCGCATGGGCTGCGAAGTGATCGATGCTGGCATCCTGCCGGACGACCTGGAACAGACCCGCACGCGGTTGGCCGGACTGGGCAGCGTCGACTTGATTCTGTCCACGGGCGGAGTGTCGGTGGGCGAGGCGGATTTTTTGGGCATTGCCCTGCGTGAAGAGGGCGAGCTGGCGCTGTGGAAACTGGCGATCAAGCCGGGCAAGCCGCTGACCTTCGGGCATTTTCGTGGCGTGCCGGTGATCGGCCTGCCCGGTAACCCCGCGTCGACCCTGGTGACGTTTTCGTTGTTGGCTCGGCCTTACCTGCTGCGCCGCCTGGGTGTGGAGGATGTGCAGCCATTGCGTTTCGACGTGCCGGCCGGGTTCGTCTGGGCCAGGCCCGGCAACCGTCGCGAGTACTTGCGCGGGCGCATCGAGCAGGGCAAGGCGATCATCTACCACAACCAGAGCTCCGGTGTGCTGCGCAGCGCGGCGTGGGCTGAAGGGTTTGTGGAAGTGGTGGAAGGGACCACGTTGGCCGTCGGCGACCGGGTCAATTTCATTCCCCTGAGCGAAGTTCTGAACTGACCTGGATCTGAATGTGGGAGGGGGCTTGCCTTAAGGCTTTTTGTAGGAGCGAGCTTGCTCGCGAAAAACTCACAGGCGCTGCGTTCATTCAGAAAGCACGCGTTATCGTTGAGGTTTTTCGCGAGCAAGCTCGCTCCTACAGACGGCGATGTACGCTTGACTGGCTGGTAGCTTGTGGATTACTCAGTAATCATCCCCACGCTCGGTGACATCGCGCTCCACCGGCCCCGCATCCGGGTCGTACCCCACCGGGAACTTGCCCTTCAGCGTCCACGCGAACGCAATGATCTCCGCCACTGTGCGGTACAACTCCTCTGGAATACTGTCGCCCAGCTCCATGCGCGCCAGCAGCTTCACCAACTCGGCATTTTCATAGATGGGCACTTCGTTTTCCCGCGCCAGCTTGAGGATCGCTTCAGCCAGGGCCTCGTCGCCCTTGGCGGTCAGGGTGGGCGCTTGTTGGCCATCGTACTTGAGGGCAATCGCCTGGCGGGGAGGGGCAGCGTTCTTCATGCGGTTTCATCCACCCAGCGTTGTTCCAGTCCGGTTTTTGGCCCGCGCGGCGGGCTGCCGAGGTGGCAATCCAGGTCGCCGACGTTGAGCCCGGATGCCACCAGGCGCTCGCGTAGGCTGCCCAGGTGATTTTCGATCAGGCTGGCGGTGAAGGCACGGGTGGCCCACAACTGGCTGGAGAGTTTGCCCTGGGTCAATTGCGCCTGCACCTGCAACGGCCCCAGCGGTTCCATATCGAACGCCAGTTCGACGCGCCAGAGCATGTGTTTGGCGTCTTTGCGGTCTTTGTGCTCGGGCTGCTCCTTGTCGGGCGCCGGCTCCTCGCGCTGGAACTTCACCTGCAATGGGACGATGTCCTGCAGGCTGCGCATCGGGATTTCCAGTTGCCAGGTGGTTTGCAGGCGGCCGTCGGCGGTGGTGCCGGTCTGTTCCAGGCTCGACAGCTGATGGCTCTGCAATCGGGCAATCGCCCCGGCGGCCAGGCGCAGCAGGTTTTCCAGGTCGCCTTCGCCTTCAAGCTTGGCCATCAGCCGCTCGGGCAGTGGAAAGCTGACCGGGGCCTGCCGCGCGCTGACCTGGCCCAGCGTGTTCAGTGGGCTGCGCACAAAGTTGGGCAATACATGGGCCAGCGTGTTGGCCGCAAGAATGGCGTTCAGGTTGGTACTGGCGGGCAGGGCGGGCAGTAAGTCCGCGACAAGGCGCAGCAGTGCGCCCTTCATATCCAGAGGCGGTATCTGGGGATTCTGCCCTGCGAGTAATCTGGCTTCCAGAAAGGCACCGCTGTTCTGGATCACTTGAGCCAGGACTTTGGGGTTACTGACCTGTGCCAGGTCGGGCAACGCAGCGAGCAGACGGTCGGCGGCGGCGCGCAGGTCGGCGGACGTGCTGTCGCCACGGGGCAGGTTTTGCAGGGCAGTGAAGACCGCATCCAGGGAGCCCTGGCGACTTTGCTGGGTCGACAGTTGCTGGGTGACCGCCAATTGGTCCTTGAGCCCGCTCAGCGGCACGAAATTGAGGGTCTGCGCGTTCTGCACCACTGCGCTGAGCAAACTGCCCACGCGCAGCGGTTGTGGGCTTTCCACCGTCAGTGTCGCGCCGGCCAGGGCGTTATTCAGCACCGTCACCAACGAACGATAGATCGCCGGTTGCGCCGTGCCCTGGGGCAGCATCTGGGTGGTCAGTACCTTGGCTTGCAACAGCGTACCTTCCGGGACCTTGGCCGTATCGATGCGGGTGAGGGCGGCGATGTTGGCACTCAAGGCCTGTTGCAGGCTGAGGGTCAGGTTGCCCGCCGGCGTCTGGCTCACCGCCACATTGCTGCCCAAGGGCAAGGGCTGGGCGCTGCTGGCCTGCACCAGTGTCTGGCGGCCGCCGTCCAGGGTCAGCTTGAGCAGCAACTGAAAGGCTTCACCGCCTTGTTTAAGGGCAATGACTTCCGCATTCGCGGTTTTCCCAGGGTCAATCAGCCCGACCTGCGGCTCCAGCAGTTTGAGCAGTGCCCCAGGCGCAGGCGCAGGGCTTTGCCCGGCTGACGGGGTGGGAGGAAGCGTAGGAAGGTTGATCTCGCCGGTCATGGTGCGCATCGTCTCTGGGGAAATTGCTCTCTTTAGCGTAAGGCATCGCATGTATAATGCCGCCCGTCTGCAAAGAGAGCGCTAAAAACCTCACAACTATTTGATCCAGCTCTCTAAAATCGGTCGCCAAAGCCGTTATTGTGCTCCTTTCTATAACGGCCGCTGCACCGCCGACTTGAACCGTAAAGGCCCGCGATCTCTTGACCAGCCCTCTTCTTGAAGCCGTAGCGCTCTCCTGTGAACGCGACCTGCGCCTGCTGTTCGAGCACCTCGACCTGCGCCTGGCGGGCGGTGACATGGTGCAGGTCAGCGGGCCCAACGGCAGCGGCAAGACCAGCCTGTTGCGCTTGCTGGCCGGGCTGATGCAGCCGACGGCCGGGGTTGTGCGCCTCAACGGCAAGCCTCTCGCCGAACAACGCACAGAACTGGCGCGCAGCCTTGTCTGGATCGGTCATGCCGCCGGTATCAAGGACGTGCTCACGGCCGAAGAAAACCTCAGTTGGCTCAGCGCCCTGCATCACCGCGCCAGCCGTGACGCCATTTGGCAGGCCCTGGCTGCCGTGGGCCTGAAGGGCTTTGAAGATGTTCCCTGCCACACCCTGTCCGCGGGCCAGCAGCGCCGGGTGGCCCTGGCCCGTTTGTACCTGCCGGGCGCGCCGCTGTGGATCCTCGACGAACCCTTCACCGCGCTCGATAAACACGGTGTCGCCCAGCTCGAGGAGCACCTGGCGAGGCACTGTGAGCAGGGCGGTACGGTGCTGCTCACCACCCACCACAGCCTGACGCGCCTGCCCGCCGGTTACCGTGAGCTGGACCTGGGGCGGTGGTCGGCATGAGCGTATTCGCCCTGTTGGTTGCCCGCGAAGCACGCCTGTTGTGTCGTCGCCCGGCCGAACTGGCCAACCCGCTGGTGTTCTTTGCCATCGTGATCGCCTTGTTCCCGTTGGCGGTCGGTCCCGAGACTAAACTGTTGCAAACCTTGTCCCCGGGACTGGTGTGGGTCGCGGCGCTTTTATCCGTGTTGCTCTCGCTGGACGGGCTGTTTCGCAGTGATTTCGAGGACGGCTCCCTGGAACAGTGGGTCCTTTCGTCGCACCCGTTGCCACTTCTGGTACTGGCCAAGGTGCTGGCACACTGGGCTTTTTCCGGCCTCGCGCTGGTCTTGCTTTCGCCGCTGCTGGCGCTGATGCTGGGCTTGCCCGTCGAATGCTTGCCGGTGCTGCTCCTGTCCTTGTTGCTCGGTACGCCGGTGCTCAGCCTGTTGGGGGCGGTGGGCGCAGCGTTGACCGTCGGTTTGAAGCGCGGTGGCCTGTTACTGGCCCTGCTGATTCTGCCTTTGTACATCCCGGTTCTGATCCTCGGCAGCGGTGCATTGCAGGCCGCGCTGATGGGGATGCCGGTAACCGGTTACCTCCTGTGGCTTGGCAGCCTGGCCGCCCTGGCGGTAACCCTGACACCCTTTGCCATAGCGGCCGGCCTGAAGATCAGCGTCGGCGAATAATGAGGTCTGGCCAGGCGTTACACGCTTGGCCAGTAAAGACCCTACGCTTCTTGCCATGACAAGAAGCAACCGTGAGAAACAGCAATGAACTGGACCTGGTTTCACAAGCTCGGCTCGCCCAAATGGTTCTATGGCATCAGCGGCAAACTGCTGCCGTGGTTGAGCGTCGCCGCGGTGCTGCTGATCGGCATCGGCCTGGTCTGGGGCCTGGCCTTTGCGCCACCGGACTATCAGCAGGGCAACAGCTTTCGCATCATTTATATCCATGTGCCCGCCGCCATGCTGGCGCAGTCCTGCTATGTGATGCTGGCGGTATGCGGCATCGTCGGCCTGGTGTGGAAGATGAAGCTTGCCGACGTCGCCCTGCAATGCGCTGCACCCATCGGGGCGTGGATGACCGCCGTGGCGCTGGTCACCGGCGCGATCTGGGGCAAACCCACCTGGGGTTCGTGGTGGGTGTGGGATGCGCGGCTCACGTCGATGTTGATCCTGCTGTTCCTGTACTTCGGCCTGATCGCCCTGGGCAATGCGATCAGCAACCGCGACAGCGCCGCCAAGGCCTGCGCGGTGCTGGCGATTGTCGGCGTGATCAACATCCCGATCATCAAATACTCGGTCGAGTGGTGGAACACCCTGCACCAGGGCGCCACCTTCACCCTCACCGAAAAACCGGCAATGCCGGTGGAGATGTGGGCGCCGCTGCTGCTGATGGTGCTGGGCTTCTACTGCTTCTTCGGCGCCGTGCTGCTGATGCGCATGCGCCTCGAAGTGCTCAAGCGTGAAGCCCGCGCCAGTTGGGTCAAGGCCCACGTGCAAGCCTGCCTGGGAGCGCGCGGATGAGTTTTGCTTCTTTCAGTGATTTTCTCGCCATGGGCCATCACGGCCTGTATGTCTGGACGGCCTATGGCATCTGCCTGGCGGTGCTGGCCCTCAACGTCGCCGCGCCGCTGCTGGCGCGCAAGCGTTACCTGCAACAAGAGGCGCGTCGTCTGCGCCGGGAGACCGAAAAGTGAATCCGCTGCGTAGAAAGCGTCTGTTGATCATTCTCGCCATCATGGCCGGCGTCGGCATTGCCGTGGGTCTGGCCTTGAGTGCCTTGCAGCAGAACATCAACCTGTTCTACACCCCGACCCAGATCGCCAATGGCGAAGCGCCGGTCGATACGCGCATCCGCGCCGGCGGCATGGTCGAAAAGGGCTCCTTGAAGCGTTCCGCAGACTCCCTGGATGTGAGTTTCGTGGTCACCGACTTCAGCAAATCCGTGACCATCACCTACCGTGGCATCCTCCCGGACCTGTTCCGCGAAGGCCAGGGCATCGTCGCCCTGGGCAAGCTCAACGCCAGTGGCGTGGTGGTGGCCGATGAAGTGCTGGCCAAGCACGATGAAAAATACATGCCGCCGGAGGTGACCAAAGCCCTCAAGGACAGCGGCCAATCCGCCCCAACCCCTGCCAAGGAGGGCTGAGTCATGAACGCCGCTTTGTTTATTCCCGAACTCGGCCAGTTGGCGATGATCCTCGCCCTGTGCTTTGCCATCGTCCAGGCCGTGGTGCCGTTGCTCGGTGCCTGGCGCGGTGACCGCCTGTGGATGAGCCTGGCGCAGCCGGCCGCTTGGGGGCAGTTCGCGTTCCTGCTGTTCGCCTTCGGTTGCCTGACCTACGCATTCATGACCGACGACTTTTCCGTCGCCTATGTCGCCAATAACTCCAACAGTGCACTGCCCTGGTACTACAAGTTCAGCGCCGTGTGGGGCGCCCACGAAGGTTCGCTGCTGCTGTGGGCGCTGATCCTCGGTGGCTGGACCTTCGCCGTGTCGGTGTTCTCCCGCCAGTTGCCGCAGGTCATGCTGGCGCGGGTGCTGGCGGTGATGGGCATGATCAGCATCGGTTTTTTGCTGTTCCTGATCATGACGTCCAACCCGTTCAGCCGCATCCTGCCGCAGATCCCCGTGGACGGGCATGACCTCAACCCACTGCTGCAAGACATCGGTCTGATCGTGCACCCGCCGATGCTCTACATGGGCTATGTCGGCTTTTCCGTGGCCTTTGCCTTCGCCATCGCCGCCTTGCTCGGCGGGCGTCTCGATGCGGCCTGGGCGCGCTGGTCGCGGCCATGGACCATCGTCGCCTGGGCCTTCCTCGGCATTGGTATCACCCTCGGTTCATGGTGGGCTTATTACGAGCTCGGCTGGGGCGGCTGGTGGTTCTGGGACCCGGTGGAAAACGCCTCCTTCATGCCCTGGCTGGTCGGCACCGCGCTGATTCATTCGCTGGCCGTCACCGAAAAACGCGGCGTGTTCAAGAGCTGGACCGTGTTGCTGGCCATCGCGGCATTTTCCCTCAGCCTGCTCGGCACGTTCCTGGTGCGTTCGGGCGTACTGACGTCGGTGCATGCGTTTGCTTCCGACCCTGCGCGCGGCGTATTCATCCTGATCTTCCTGCTGTTTGTCGTCGGCGGTTCGCTGACCCTGTTCGCCCTGCGCGCGCCAGTGGTCAAGAGCCAGGTCGGCTTTAATCTGTGGTCGCGGGAAACCTTGCTGCTGGGTAACAACCTGGTGCTGGTGGTGGCGGCGTCGATGATTCTGCTCGGCACCCTCTACCCCCTGGTGCTGGATGCCTTGAGCGGCGCCAAGCTGTCCGTCGGCCCGCCGTACTTCAACGCCTTGTTCATTCCGTTGATGGGCCTGTTGATGGTGGTGATGGCGGTCGGTGTGCTGGTGCGCTGGAAAGACACCCCGGTGAAATGGCTGGCCGGCATGCTGATGCCGGTGCTGCTGGGCAGTGTGGCCCTGGCTGTGATCGCCGGGGTTGCCTACGGCGACTTCAACTGGGCGGTGCTCGCCACCTTCCTGCTCGCCGCCTGGGTGTTGCTGGCCGGCGTGCGCGATATCGCCGACAAGACCCGCCACAAGGGCCTGATCAAAGGCCTGCCGACCCTGACCCGCAGCTACTGGGGCATGCAGATCGCCCATATCGGCATCGCCGTCTGCGCCCTGGGCGTGGTGTTGTCGAGCCAGAACAGCGCCGAGCGCGACCTGCGCCTGGCGCCCGGCGAGTCCATGGACCTGGGCGGTTACCAGTTCATCTTCGAAGGCGCCAGGCACTTTGAAGGACCGAATTTCACGTCAGACAAAGGCACCGTACGCGTGGTGCGCAACGGTAAGGAAATCGCCGTGCTGCACCCGGAAAAACGCCTGTACACCGTGCAGAGTTCGATGATGACCGAGGCGGGCATCGATGCCGGTTTCACCCGTGACCTGTACGTGGCGTTGGGTGAACCCCTGGGCGATGGCGCCTGGGCAGTGCGCGTACATGTCAAACCGTTCGTGCGCTGGATCTGGTTCGGCGGCTTGCTGACCGGGTTGGGTGGTTTGCTCGCAGCGCTGGACCGGCGGTATCGGGTCAAGGTCAAGAGCCGGGTGCGTGAAGCCCTCGGCATGGGAGCGGCGGTATGAAGCGTGGATTGATGGTGTTGCCGCTGGCAGCGTTCCTGGTGGTGGCAGTGTTCCTCTATCGCGGCTTGTACCTGGACCCGGCCGAGTTGCCGTCGGCCATGATCGGCAAGCCGTTCCCGGAATTCTCGCTGCCCACGGTGCAGGGCGACAAGCAACTGACCCGCGCCGACCTGCTGGGCAAGCCGGCGCTGGTCAACGTGTGGGGCACCTGGTGCATCTCCTGCCGCGTCGAACACCCGGTGTTGAACAAACTCGCTGAGAAAGGCGTGGTGATCTATGGCATCAACTACAAGGACGACAATGCAGCAGCCTTGAAGTGGCTGGCCGAATTTCACAACCCGTACCAGCTGGATATTCGCGATGAAGACGGCAACCTCGGCCTGAACCTCGGCGTCTATGGCGCTCCGGAAACCTTCTTTATCGACGCTAAAGGCGTGATCCGCGACAAGTACGTCGGCGTGATCGACGAGGTGGTGTGGCGCGAGCAACTGGCTGCCAAGTACCAGGCGCTGGTCGACGAGGCCAAACCATGAAGCGTCTGTTAGTCGCAGCTGTACTGGCGCTGGGCCTGGCCGGTGTGGCCCACGCCGCCATCGACACCTACGAATTTGCCAATGACGGTGATCGCGAGCGTTTCCGCGAGCTGACCAAGGAACTGCGCTGCCCCAAATGCCAGAACCAGGACATCGCCGACTCCAACGCGCCCATCGCCGCCGACCTGCGCAAGGAAATCTTCCGCATGCTGGGGGAGGGCAAGGACAACCAGCAGATCATCGACTTCATGGTCGACCGCTACGGTGATTTTGTGCGCTATAAACCGGCGCTTACCGGCAAGACCGCGCTGCTCTGGTTCGGCCCCGCCGGGCTGCTGCTGACCGGCGTGGTGGTGATGGCCGTCATTGTGCGTCGTCGCCGCGCCGCACCTGCCGATGGCAGCGACGCGCTGTCCCCCGAAGAGCGTAAACGCCTCGACCAACTGCTGGACACCAAGACCGATGATTGATTTCTGGCTCGCAGCCGGCCTGCTGCTGTTGATTGCCCTGAGTTTCCTGTTGATCCCTGTGCTGCGCGGCCGTCGTGCCCAGCGCGAGGAGGATCGCACCGCGCTGAACGTGGCGCTGTACCAAGAGCGCGTCGCCGAACTGCAAGTGCAGCGCGACGACGGCGTCCTGGATGCGGCGCAACTCGATACCGGCCGCGCCGAAGCTGCACGTGAGTTGCTGGCCGATACCGAAGGCGTGGGCAAACCGCGCGAATCACGCCTGGGCAAACCTCTGCCAGTGTTGGCGGCGTTTCTCGTGCCGGTGCTGGGCGTTGCGCTGTACCTGCATTACGGGGCGAGCGACAAGGTCGAGCTGACCCGCGAGTTTTCCCAGCCGCCGGTGTCGATGGCCGACATGACGCAGCGCCTGGAACGTGCCGCAGTGGCCCAACCGGATTCAGCTGAGGGCCTGTACTTCCTGGGCCGTGCCTACATGGCCCAGGATCGCTCCGCCGATGCCGCCAAGGTGTTTGAACGCAGCGTTGCCTTGGCCGGTCGCCAGCCCGAGTTGCTCGGGCAGTGGGCCCAGGCGCAGTATTTTGCCGACAACAAACAGTGGTCGCCCAAGGTTCAGGCGCTGACCGACGAAGCCCTGAAGCTCGATCCAAAGGAAGTCACCAGCCTCGGCCTGCTCGGTATTGCCGCCTTTGAAGGCCAGCGCTATCAGGAGGCTATCGACTACTGGAATCGTCTGTTGGCGCAACTGCCGCCCGACGACAATTCCCGTGTGGCGCTGCAAGGCGGTATCGATCGCGCTGCGCAAAAGCTCCGGGAGAGCGGCGGCACTGTTGCGCAAAAGGCGGTGCTGAAAGTGCGCGTGGACCTGTCCGCCGACGTGAAAGCCAAGGCCCTGCCGGGTGACAGCGTGTTTATCTTCGCCCGCGCCGTCAGCGGCCCGCCTGCGCCGCTCGCGGCCAAACGGGTCACCGTTGCCGAACTGCCTGTCACCGTGGAACTGAGCGATGCCGACGCGATGATGCCGCAGTTGAAACTGTCCAACTTCCCTGAAGTCCAACTGGTTGCGCGCATATCCCGGGCAGGTGTTCCAACCGCTGGCGAGTGGATCGGCCGCAGCCAACCCTTGGCCAGCAGCATGACTGCGCTGCAGCAGCTGACCATCGACAGTCCGGATAAGTAATTGGAGGAAAGGCCCATGAACGCATTTGCACGTATGACCCTGCTCAGCCTCGTCGTGGGGCTGAGCGCCTGTGCGGTTCACCGGCCACCTCCGGGCCCCACCGGCCCGACCATCCCGCCATCGGGCCCGTCGACCCAGCCCGACACCAAACCCTCCGGCCCGGTAACCCCGCCGCCAAAACCGCTGCCGAGCAAATCGCCGACCTTCGCCCCACCCCCAGGCGCCGCCAGCCACTGGGACGGCAAGATGCAGGTGTACGTCCTCGACGACCAGCCCGACACGTTCTACCGCCAGCGCACCTACTACCGCTGGAGCAACGGCTGGAGCCGCTCCATCAGCCCGAACGGGCCGTGGGAAGAGACCAGCGTGCAAGGCGTGCCGCCTGGATTGAGCAAGCAATACGCGCAATGACAAAAGGCGACCTTCGGGTCGCCTTTTTCTTGCCTCTGATTGATCGTTCCCACGCTCGGCGTGGGAATGCATCCCGTGACGCTCCGCGTCACCAGTGCGCAAAAAGCAGGACGCGGAGCGTCCAGAGCGGCATTCCCACGCGGAGCGTGGGAACGATCTTGTTATCAAGCTACAGGACACTCCCGGTTCAACGCCTCATTCACCAACAACTGTGCAATTTCCATCATCTGCACGACCGCCAGCACCTGCTTGCGGCCTGAGCCATCCAGATGCTCGGCGCAGTCGTACGCACAGACTGTCGCCGACTCCAGCATTTCGCTGGCATTGCTTAACGCCGCTTCGGTGCCGAGGCCGGGTCGGACGGTGAAGATGAGGTTGGGTGAGGTTTGTGAAAGGTCATCCGAGTGGAATGATGGGGGATTTGGCGTAACTTTTTTCATGCGGTCAGTCTCCATTCAGTTGGAGCTCACCACGTCCGCGACCAAGCAGAAGGGTGGCGAGCTGTACGCAGGTTGGTCGACCAGGGAATGGAAACCCGGCAGGGCCCTGAGCCCTCCCGCGCACAGCCCGCCATAACGCGAGCACAAGAATGCCGCTTGCGCGGCACTGTGCGCCATTCTAACCCAGGCGACCAAGCCTGATCGCTGATGAGCAGCGACTGCGAGAGGCTAACGGTGCGTTATAGCAACTGCAAGCCACGCAGATCGTAGGAAAGTTCCTGGCTGGCTCAAGCGTTGCGCCGTTTTGATCGTTCCCACGCTCCGCGTGGGAATGCATCCCGTGACGCTCCGCGTCACCAGTGCGCAAAAAGCAGGACGCGGAGCGTCCAGAGCGGCATTCCCACGCGGAGCGTGGGAACGATCCTGGCTGGCTCAGCCGTTGCGCCGTCTGAGTGCTGACGAGTAAGCAGCGCAGCCATCCACCGCTGTCACCGCTCACCCTTTCCCGGTAAGGTGACCACCGCCGGCCTGGTTGCCGGGCAATCGCTGGATATACTCTGCGGTACCAGGCAAACCGGGCCAGGGGCCAACCCATGCGAAAACAAGCAAAGAGAGTGGTGTGATGGCAGGCAGGTTGATCTATCTCATCGGACCTTCAGGTTCGGGCAAGGACAGCCTGCTGGATGCCGCGCGTCCACGGTTGGCCGAGCATGGCTGCCGCGTTGTGCGCCGCGTGATTACGCGCTCGGCGGAAGCGGTGGGCGAGGCGGCGCAAGGCGTGAGCCCGGCGCAGTTTGCAGCGATGCAGGCGGAGGGCGCGTTTGCCCTCAGTTGGCAGGCCAATGGGTTGTCCTACGGCATTCCCAAGGAGATTGACGAGTGGCTGGCGGCCGGGGAGGACGTGCTGGTCAATGGCTCCCGTGCGTATCTGGTGCAAACCCGCGAGCGTTACCCGACGCTGCGGGTACTGCTGCTGACCGTTGATCAAGCCGTACTGCGCCAGCGCCTGGTCGCGCGCGGGCGTGAGGCCCTGGCGGACATCGAGGAACGTCTGGCGCGCAACGCGCAGTTCACCGAGGCGCTGATCGCCGCCAATGGCGCGGGTTTGTTCGTGCTGGATAACTCCGGCCCGCTGGAACATACGGTCGCCCGTTTGCTGTGTTGCCTGGACCACGCGCACTCGGCTTGAGCCTGAAGCGGCGCCGAACCTCTCATCAATATCCGGTAAAACAACCGTCAGTCAGGCTTGGCCATTCTGTGCTTGAATAAATATAACTCTAGGGTTACTTTTATTCGGTCCGAGCCAAGGAGGCGACGGTGCAAAGCAGGCTATTGATCAAGGAGTTGCTGGAAGCGGGCTGGGTGTTGGATCGGGTTACCGGCAGCCATCACCTTTTCACCCACCGCTATAACCCGTACACGATACCGGTGCCGCATCCGAAGAAGGATCTGCCTATGGGCACCGTCAGAAGCATCAGGAAACGCGCCGGGCTGTTTCAGTTTTAAGGAGAGCATGCATGCAATACCCAATCTGTATCGAATGGGGCGATGACTTCACCGCCACCGGTATCCAGATCCCCGATATTCCGGGCGCCGTCACCGCCGGGGACAGTTTCGAAGAGGCCTACAACGCGGCCGTGGAAGTGGCGCACCTCATGCTGCAGGAGATTGCCGCAGAGGGCGGGGTGATTCCAATGCCAACCTCGGTTGCCACTCATCACGCCCATGAAGACTACGCCGGTATGGGCTGGGGCATGTTGGAGCTGGATATCTCGCCCTATCTGGGCAAGACCGAGAAGGTCAATGTGACCTTGCCCGGTTATGTGATCCAACGCATCGACCGTTACGTGCGTGAACACAACGTCAAAAGCCGCTCGTCATTTCTGGCGGATGCGGCTTTGGAGAAGTTGGTGCGTTCTTAAGCGTTGGCGACCGCTACCTGCCGCGACGCACTGAGGAACCGCAACAACGCCACCAGCGGGAATGCACTGCCCACCAGCATCACGCCCAGCCAACCGCCGTGTTCGTACACGCTGCTGGCAATCGCCGAGCCGAAGGCACCGCCAATGAAGATGCTGGTCATGTACAGCGCGTTCAGGCGGCTGCGACTATGGGCGTCGAGGGCGTAGACGGCACGCTGGCCGAGGACCATGTTCATCTGCACGCAGAAGTCCAGCACGACGCCCGTTACCGCCAGGCCGATCACGCTGTACAGCGGGTGCACGAAGGCCGGCAGGAAACTCAGCGCGCCCAGCAGCATCGCCAGCAACGAGGCGCGGTGAGTGTGACCGGCATCGGCCAGCCGCCCGGCGATAGGCGCGGCGATGGCACCGATGGCACCGACCAGGGCGAAGATCGCGATCTGGGTCTGGCTGAGGCCGTGGTTGCGCACCAGTTCCAGTGGCGCGGCGGTCCAGAACAGGCTGAACGCGGCAAACATGCAACCTTGATAAAACGCACGCTGGCGTAACACCGGCTGCTCACGCAGCAAGGTACCCAGCGAACCCAGCAACTGGCCGTAACTGGCGCTGTGCGTCGGTTGGCGCTTGGGAATGGTCAGCATCAACACCACACTGATAAACGCCATCAATGCCGCCGCCGCCATGAACATCGCCCGCCAGCCGAAGTGGTCCGCCACCACGCTGGACACCGGTCGCGCCAGCAGAATGCCCAGCAGCAGGCCGCCCATGATGCTGCCGACCACCCGGCCACGGGATTCGGCAGGCGCCAGGTGTGCGGCCAACGGGATCAGGATCTGCACCGACACCGAACTGAAGCCGATCAGCAGTGACACCAGCAAAAACAGGTTGGGCTGCTCGGTGAACGCGGCGCCCAACAGGCTGGCGATGGCAACCACCGTGGTGATGATCATCAGCCTGCGATTTTCCAGCAGGTCCCCCAGCGGCACCAGGAAGAACAGGCCCAGGGCGTAGCCGATCTGCGTGAGCGACACGATCAGGCTGGCCATTGCCGGCGTGAGGCCGATGTCCGGCGCGATCAGTTCGATAATCGGCTGCGCGTAGTAGATGTTGGCGACGATGGCGCCGCAGCAAAACGCAAACAGCATGACCATGCCTCGGGTCATGGTGCCGGCAGCGTGGGGGGTAGCATTCATGGGGTTCTCATGCAGGCGAAGGACGATGGGATGAGAGAGTAAAGACATCGGCCGGCGCTGAGTAGGCCGCTTGTGGTGATAACTGTCATGCCGCGAAATAATGATTCAATGCCAAACCAATGTGGGAGGGGGCCCCCTCCCACAGTTCTGACTGTGTTTATTCAGCCCGAACGTTTATTGGCCGGTGTAAATCTGGTCAAACACCCCGCCATCGTTGAAGTGGGTTTTCTGCACGGTGCGCCAGTCACCAAAGGTCTTCTCCACCGACAGGAAGTCGACTTTCGGGAAACGGTCGGTGTACTTGGCCAGCACGTTCGGGTCACGCGGGCGCAGGTAGTTGTTGGCGGCGATTTCCTGGCCTTCCGGCGACCACAGGTACTTCAGGTAGTCTTCGGCGGCGGCGCGGGTGCCTTTCTTCTCGACCACTTTGTCCACCACCGACACCGGCGGCTCGGCCTCGGCGGACACGCTTGGGTAGATCACTTCGAACTGATCACGACCGAATTCACGGGCGATCATTTCCGCTTCGTTCTCAAAGGTCACCAGCACGTCGCCGATCTGGTTGGTCATGAAGGTGGTCGTCGCGGCCCGGCCACCGGTGTCGAGTACCGGCGCTTGTTTGAACAGCTTGCCGACAAAGGCCTTGGCTTTTTCTTCGTCGCCGCCGTTCTTCAGCACATAGCCCCAGGCCGACAGGTAGGTGTAGCGGCCGTTACCCGAGGTCTTCGGGTTGGGTACGATCACTTGCACGCCGTCCTTGAGCAGATCCGGCCAATCTTTCAGGGCTTTCGGGTTGCCCTTGCGCACGATAAAGACAGTGGCCGAGGTGAACGGCGCACTGTTGTTCGGCAGGCGGGTGACCCAGTTGTCCGGTACGAGCTTGCCGTTGTCGGCCAGGGCGTTGATGTCGGTCGCCATGTTCATGGTAATCACGTCCGCCGGCAGGCCGTCGATCACCGAGCGCGCTTGTTTGCTGGAGCCGCCGAAGGACATCTGCAGGGTCAGCTTGTCATTCGGGTGCTCGGCGTCCCAATGCTTCTGGAAGGCGGCGTTGTAGTCTTTGTAGAAATCACGCATCACGTCGTAGGAGACGTTGAGCAGAGTGACCGGAGCCGCCTGGACGGCGCCGGCCAGGGCCAGGCCGGCGGCCAGGAGGGAGGCGCTGAGGATGTTTTTCACTGCTCATTCCTTGTTGTTCGAGAGGAGGGGGGAGGCACAATGCCAGCGACTATAGCCGGGGCTGCATAGTCGCTTAAAGATTAAAAAGAACTTTGCTTATTCCACTTTCTTAAACAGGTTGCTGCCACAGCGTGAACAAAACGCCGCATTCGGCTCGTGGCTGTTCTTCTTGCACACCGGACAATCGGTCTGCAGCTGTTCACCGCGCATGGCACTGGCCAGCTCGGCGGTGAATATCCCGGTCGGCACGGCAATAATCGAGTAGCCGGTAATCATCACCAGCGAGGAAATCACCTGGCCCAGCGGGGTCTTGGGCACGATATCGCCAAAGCCCACGGTGGTGAGTGTCACGATCGCCCAATAGATGCCCTTGGGAATGCTGGTAAACCCGTGCTCCGGGCCCTCGATCACGTACATCAGGGTGCCGAACACTGTCACCAGGGTGCACACGCTGACCAGGAACACCACGATCTTCTGTTTGCTGCCGCGCAGCGCCGCCATCAGGTAGTTGGCCTGCTTGAGGTACGGACTGAGCTTGAGGACGCGGAAGATCCTCAGCATGCGGATGATGCGGATAATCAGCAGGTACTGCGCGTCGCTGTAGTACAGCGCGAGGATGCCGGGCACGATCGCGAGCAGATCCACCAGGCCGTAAAAACTGAAGGCGTAGCGCAAGGGCTTGGGCGAGCAGTACAGGCGCAGGCCGTACTCGATGGCGAAGATCAGCGTGAAGCCCCACTCGATATAGGCCAGCACGTCAGCGTAGTTCTGGTGGATTTCGTCGATGCTGTCGAGCATCACGATCACCAGGCTGGCGAGGATGATCAACAACAGGATGCCGTCAAAGCGCCGCCCGGCGACGGTGTCGCTTTGGAAAACCATCACGTAGAGCCGCTGGCGCCAGTCGTTGTTGCTGTCCATAAATCCCGCTCGAATTGAATATCGGCAAAGCCTAGGGGGATTCGTACGGACTGTCCATGCGCGGCTTGCGCAGTATTCGCTGGCTGGCGCGCACCAGCCAGCAGGTCAGAATGAAGGGCGCCGTCAGCGCCGGCAGGTGCAGGGCGGCGAAGCCGGGGGTGAGCATGATTGCCAGGACGATGCCGATCAGCGGCAACCAGGGCTCGCGGCGCGCCTGGCTCAGTGCCAGGGCGGCGAGCGCCGGGTTATAGCTGTGCAGGCCGAGCAGGGCGCCGCTGGTTTCGCCCAGCAGCAAGGCGACCGGCACGCCGGCGATGGCGCCGCTGAGTGCCCATAAGGCGGCGCGCCGATCAGCCAGCAGCAGGCCGAGCGCAATCAAGGCTCCGGCCAGGGGCTGGTCCAACAGCATCACTTGCGCCAGGCCGGTGAATGGCGCAGCGATTACCGTCAGGGGCTCGGGCTCGCTCAGGGCCAAGGTCGCGGGCGCGATGTTGCCCAGCAACAACCAGCCCAGGCTGACAAAGGGTGTGGTGTAGGCGGGCAGATCCTGGGGGTGGGCGGCGTATTTCGACCACTGCCGCACCAGCATTGCGCTCAAGCCGCCACAGGCCAGGATCAGCGGCACCACCAGGGCCGACCAGGCGAGCTGCTGGCTGATCAACACACCCAGCAATACGCCGTTGTAGCTGTACAGCCCGGCCTGGCGTTCAGCCTTGGGGTAGCCCCGGCGCTGCGCCGTGAGCAAGCCTGCGACGCCACCCAGCAATGCGCCGCCGAGCAACCCCGGCGCGCCGATCAGGATCGCCAACAGGCACAGCAGGCCGCACAGCGGATGGCGCTGGAGAAAGATCTGGCTGAAGCCGTTGAGCAGGGCTTCGGCCCAGTCGGGGCAGGTTGGATTGTGCATTGGAGGGGCGTCAATGAGACCGAGTTGTGCCTATCGGGGGCAAGCCCCCTCCCACATTGGCCTGCATTCACAATCGCAACTATGTGAACCCAATCAAGTGTGGGAGGGGGCTTGCCCCCGATGAGGCCCGAACAGACGTTAAATCAGGGTTTCGATACGCAAGGAATTGGTCGACCCCAACTGCCCAAATGGCACCCCCGCAGTAATCACCAACGTATCCCCACGCTGCGCCATGCCCTGAGCCTGGGCGATCTCAAGCGCGGTGGAACACACCTCATCCACCTGCCGAAGCCGATCATTGACCACCGAGTGCACCCCCCACGCCACGCTCAGGCGCCGCGCCGTGGACAGGTTTGGCGTGAGCGTGAGGATCGGCGCCACCGGCCGCTCCCGTGCCGCGCGCAGGCTGGAGGCGCCCGACTCGCTGTAGTTCACCAGCACCGCCACCGGCAGGATGCTGCTGATGCGGCGGATCGCGCAGCTGATGGCGTCCGACACCGTGGCATCCGCCCCGGGCCGGCTGACATCCAGCTGGGCCTGGTAATCCGGGCCGTTTTCCACCTGGCGGATGATCTTGCTCATCATCTGCACGGCTTCCAGCGGGTATTCGCCCGAGGCCGTTTCGGCCGACAGCATCAGCGCATCCGCCCCTTCGGCCACCGCATTGGCCACGTCGGTGACTTCGGCGCGGGTCGGTGCCGGAGAGAAACGCATGGACTCAAGCATCTGGGTCGCCACCACCACCGGTTTACCCAGTTGGCGGCAGGTCTTGATGATGTCCTTCTGGATGTGCGGCACGCTTTCGGCCGGCACTTCCACGCCCAGGTCGCCACGGGCCACCATGATCGCGTCACTCAATTCGGCGATTTCGCGCAGTTGTTGCACCGCCGAGGGCTTCTCGATCTTGGCCATCAGGAATGCCCTGTCGCCGATCAGTGCGCGGGCTTCGCGGATATCTCCCGGGCGCTGCACGAACGACAGCGCCACCCAGTCCACGCCCAGCTCCAGGCCAAAGCTCAGGTCGCGACGGTCCTTGGCGGTCAGCGGGCTGAGTTGCAACAGTGCCTGGGGCACATTCACACCTTTGCGGTCGGACAGCTCGCCACCATTGAGCACGGTGGTGTCGATGGCGTCGGCGTGCCGGGTGATGACGCGCAGGCGCAGCTTGCCGTCGTCCAGCAACAGGTCCATGCCGGGCTCCAGTGCCGCGATGATTTCCGGGTGGGGCAGGTTGACCCGGCGTTGATCGCCCGGTGTTTCATCCAGGTCCAGGCGCAGCGCCTGGCCGCGCACCAGTTGCACCTTGCCCTCGGCAAAGCGCCCGACGCGCAGCTTGGGCCCTTGCAGGTCCATGAGGATGCCCAGCGGGTAATTCAGTTGGCGCTCTACCTGGCGAATCCACTGGTAACGCTGCGCGTGATCGGCGTGATCGCCGTGGCTGAAGTTGAGGCGAAAGATATTTACCCCGGCCTGCACCAGCTCGCGGATGTCATCGATTCCATCGGTGGCCGGGCCCAGGGTGGCGAGGATTTTGACCTTCTTGTCAGGCGTCATGTTTGGCGGTCTCAAGGATCAGGATGGCGCGGAAGTCGTTGACGTTGGTGCGGGTCGGCTCGGTGACGATCAAGTCGCCCAGGGCGGCGAAATAGCCGTAGCCGTTGTTGTTATCCAACTCGTCGCTGGCGCTCAGGCCCAGGGCTTCGGCACGGCGGTAGCTGCACGGGGTCATGAGCGCGCCGGCGTTGTCTTCCGAGCCGTCGATGCCGTCGGTGTCGCCGGCCAGGGCGTAGACGCCGGGCAGGCCCTTGAGGCTGTCGGTGAGGCTGAGCAAAAATTCCGCGTTGCGCCCGCCACGGCCATTGCCGCGCACGGTGACGGTGGTTTCGCCGCCGGAGAGGATCACGCACGGCGCCGCCAACGGCTGGCCGTGCTGCACGATTTGCCGGGCGATGCCGGCGTGCACCTTGGCCACCTCGCGCGCTTCACCTTCGAGGTCGCCGAGGATCAGCGGGCTGAAACCGGCCTGGCGCACTTTAACCGCCACCGCTTCCAGGGATTGCTGCGGCCGGGCGATCAATTGGAAGTGGCTGCGCGCCAGCAGCGGGTCGCCGGGCTTGACGGTTTCCGAGGCGGGGTCTTGCAGCCAACTGCGCACCGAGGCCGGGATGTCGATGCCGTAGCGCTTGAGGATCGCCAGGGCCTGTTGCGAGGTGCTGGGGTCACCGACGGTAGGGCCGGAAGCGATTACCGTGGCGAGGTCGCCCGGCACATCGGAAATCGCGTAGGTGTAGACCGTGGCGGGCCACGCGGCCTTCGCCAACCGTCCACCCTTGATCGCTGACAGGTGCTTGCGCACGCAATTCATCTCGCCAATGGTGGCGCCGGACTTGAGCAGGGCTTTGTTGAGGCTTTGCTTGTCGGCCAGGGTGATGCCGTCGGCGGGCAGGGCGAGCAAGGCGGAGCCGCCACCGGAGAGCAGGAAGATCACGCGATCGTGTTCGTTCAGGTCACTGATCAGGTCCAGCACGCGTTTGGCCACGGCCAGGCCGGCAGCGTCGGGCACGGGATGCGCGGCCTCTACCACTTCGATTTTCTTGCACGGTGCACCGTGGCCGTAGCGGGTGACGACCAGGCCGCTGACCTCACCCTGCCAGCAGTGCTCCACGACCAGCGCCATGGCGGCGGCGGCCTTGCCGGCGCCGATCACGATCACTCGGCCGCTGCGGTCGGCGGGCAGGTAAGGTTCAAGGACTTGCCGGGGGTGGGCGGCGTCGATGGCTGTGGCAAACAGCTCGCGAAGCAGGTGTTGCGGATCGACCGACATAAGCGGGCTCCGGGGAATCTTGTTATTAGGGATGCAACAGTCCAGCTATGAAATGAGGGGCAAATGTGGGAGGGGGCTTGCCCCCCTCCCACACGGATTTGCATTTCATTGCAGCTTATTTATCGCGAATCGAGAAATTCGCCATATGCTCCAGGCCCTTGATCAGCGCCGAATGGTCCCAGTTGCCGCCGCCAAGCGCGGCGCAGGTACTGAACACTTGCTGGGTGCCGGCGGTGTTAGGCAGGTTGATCCCCAACTCCTTGGCCCCGGCCAGGGCCAGGTTCAAGTCCTTCTGGTGCAGGTTGATGCGGAAACCCGGGTCGAAGGTGCCCTTGATCATGCGTTCGCCATGCACTTCGAGAATCTTCGACGACGCAAAACCGCCCATCAGCGCTTCACGCACCTTGGCCGGGTCCGCGCCATTTTTCGAGGCGAACAGCAGCGCTTCGGCCACCGCCTGGATATTCAGCGCGACAATGATCTGGTTGGCGACCTTGGCGGTCTGGCCATCGCCGTTGCCGCCGACCAGGGTGATGTTCTTGCCCATGGCCTGGAACAGCGGCAGGGCGCGCTCGAAGGTCTGCGGCTCGCCACCAATCATGATGCTCAGCGTGCCGGCCTTGGCGCCGACTTCACCACCGGACACCGGGGCATCCAGATACTGCGCGCCGGTCTCGTTGACCTTGGCCGCGAACGCCTTGGTGGCGGTGGGGGAGATCGAACTCATGTCGATCACCACTTTATGGGGCGACAGCCCGGCGGCCACGCCGTCAGCCCGGAACAGCACGTCTTCGACCTGAGGGGTGTCGGGCACCATCACGATAATGAACTCGGCTTCCTGGGCCACTTGCTGCGGGTTGGCCAGCGCCACCGCGCCGGCAGCGATCAGCTCGGCGGGCGCGTTGCCGTGATGCTCGGAAAGAAACAATTGATGACCTGCTTTCTGCAGGTTGGCGGCCATGGGTTGGCCCATGATGCCGGTGCCGATAAATCCGATTTTAGCCATTTATGAGGTCCTCTTTTTTATTCGGTAGGCAAACGTGTTTGAGGTCTGCCAGACACAGCGGTCCAATGTGGGAGGGGGCTTGCCCCCGATTGCGGTGTGTCAGGTGTAGATGATGTGACTGAACCACTGCTATCGGGGGCAAGCCCCCTCCCACATAAGCTGCCGGTGTCTGTTAGATGGCGTTATGGGTTTTGAGCCAACCCAAACCCGCTTCGGTAGTGGTCAGCGGCTTGTATTCGCAACCGACCCAACCCGTGTAGCCAATCCGATCCAAATGCTCGAACAGGAACCGGTAATTGATCTCCCCCGTCCCCGGCTCATTACGCCCCGGGTTGTCCGCCAGCTGGATATGGTTGATGACCTCCAGGTGCGTCGCCATGGTTCGGGCCAAATCGCCTTCCATGATTTGCATGTGATAGATGTCGTACTGCAGGAACAGATTGTCACTGCCCACCTGCTCGCGAATCGACAGGGCCTGGGCGGTGTTGTTCAGGTAGAACCCGGGGATGTCGCGGGTGTTGATCATCTCCATCACCAGCTTGATGCCCGCCGCCTGCAACGCGTTGGCGGCGTACTTGAGGTTGGCGACGAAAGTCTTTTCCACGGTTTCGTTATCCACGCCTTGCGGCGCAATACCCGCCAGGCAGTTGACCTGGGTATTGCCCAGGACCTGGGCGTAGGCGATGGCCAGCTTGACCCCGGCGCGGAATTCTTCGACCCGGTCGGCGTGGCAGGCCAGGCCGCGCTCGCCTTTGGCCCAGTCCCCGGCGGGCAGGTTGAACAGCACCTGGGTCAGGCCGTTGGCGTCGAGCTGCGCCTTGATGTCGGCTGAACTGAACTCATACGGGAACAGGTATTCCACACCTTCGAAGCCCGCATCGGCGGCCGCTTTGAAGCGGGCAAGGAATTCCTGTTCGGTAAACAGCATGGACAGGTTGGCGGCAAAGCGCGGCATAGGGTTCTCCTTAATCGAGCAGGGAAATGGCGGTCGGTGCGTCGTTGCCGACCAGGGCCAGGTCTTCGAATTCGTTGACGGCGTTGATCTCGGTGCCCATGGAAATATTGGTCACCCGTTCCAGAATAATCTCAACGATCACCGGCACCTTGAATTCTTCGATCATTTCCTGGGCGCGGCGCAGCGCCGGCTGGATCTGGCTCGGCTCGAACACACGCAGCGCCTTGCAACCCAGTCCCTCGGCGACGGCCACATGGTCGACGCCATAGCCGTTGAGTTCCGGGGCGTTGAGGTTGTCGAAAGACAACTGCACGCAGTAGTCCATTTCAAAACCGCGTTGTGCCTGGCGGATCAGCCCCAGATACGAGTTGTTCACCACCACGTGGATATACGGCAGCTTGAACTGCGCGCCGACGGCCAGCTCTTCGATCATGAACTGGAAGTCGTAGTCGCCAGAGAGCGCCACCACCTTGCGGCTCGGGTCGGCCTTGACCACCCCGAGCGCCGCCGGAATGGTCCAGCCCAGTGGGCCCGCCTGGCCGCAGTTGATCCAGTGGCGTGGTTTGTAGACGTGGAGGAACTGCGCGCCGGCAATTTGCGACAGGCCGATGGTGCTGACGTAGCAGGTGTCTTTGCCGAACACCTGGTTCATCTCTTCGTACACCCGTTGCGGCTTGACCGGTACGTTGTCGAAGTGAGTCTTGCGGTGCAGGGTGGCCTTGCGCTGCTGGCAGTCATGCAGCCAGGCGCTGCGGTCCTTGAGCTTGCCGGCGGCTTTCCACTCGCGGGCCACTTCGATGAACATCGTCAGCGCGGAACCGGCGTCGGACACGATGCCCAGGTCCGGGGTGAACACGCGGCCGATCTGCGTCGGTTCGATGTCGACGTGGATGAACTTGCGGCCTTCGGTATACACCTCCACCGAACCGGTGTGGCGGTTGGCCCAGCGGTTACCGATACCCAGGACCACGTCGGACTTGAGCATCGTCGCGTTGCCGTAACGATGGGACGTCTGCAGGCCGACCATGCCCACCATCAGCGGGTGATCGTCAGGGATAGTGCCCCAGCCCATCAGGGTCGGAATTACCGGGATGCCCGTCAGCTCGGCGAATTCCACCAGCAACTCGCTGGCGTCGGCGTTGATCACGCCACCGCCGCTGACCAGCAAAGGGCGCTCTGCCTGGTCGAGCAGGGCCAGGGCCTTCTCCACCTGGATGCGGGTAGCCAAAGGCTTGGCCAGGGGCAGCGGTTGGTAGGCGTCGATGTCGAATTCGATCTCGGCCATTTGTACGTCGAACGGCAAGTCGATCAAGACCGGGCCGGGGCGGCCGGAGCGCATCTCATAAAAAGCTTTTTGAAACGCGTAGGGCACCTGGCCGGGCTCCAGGACGGTGGTCGCCCACTTGGTCACCGGCTTGACGATGCTGGTGATGTCCACGGCCTGGAAATCTTCCTTGTGCATCCGGGCGCGCGGCGCTTGCCCGGTGATGCACAGGATCGGGATCGAATCGGCCGAGGCGCTGTACAGGCCGGTGACCATGTCGGTGCCTGCCGGGCCCGAGGTGCCGATGCACACGCCGATGTTGCCGGCCTTGGTGCGGGTGTAGCCCTCGGCCATGTGTGAGGCGCCTTCAACGTGGCGAGCAAGGACGTGATCGATGCCACCCACCTTCTGCAAGGCCGAATACAGCGGGTTGATTGCGGCGCCCGGGATACCGAAGGCGGTGTCCACCCCTTCACGGCGCATCACCAGGACGGCGGCTTCGATTGCTCTCATTTTGCTCATGGTTTTGGTGCCTCTTGCGTTTTGTAATTGTATACAAGTGGTGTCTGTACAAAGTGTATTCACGGCGAGCGGCGTAGGTCAATGCATTTCATAAACTGAGCTTTGCGTTCGTCTGAATCAATTTTTTCGACGTATGGAAGCTTTGTTTGGAAATATTGTATACAAAAACAAATATCATTGTGTTCTATTTGTTCGATCCGGCATCTGATCAAACAGACGCTCCAACGTATTCCCAATAACAAAAGAAGGACGGCACCATGAGCGCTTTAACCTTGAAGATTGCCACCCAACTGGCCAGCCAGGCCCTCGCTGCGGGCCGCACCATTGCCGCCGCGCCGTTGACCATCGCGGTGCTCGACAGTGGCGGGCACCTGGTCGCCCTGCAACGCGAAGACGGCGCGAGCCTGCTGCGCCCGCAGATCGCCATCGGCAAAGCCTGGGGCGCGATTGCCCTGGGCAAAGGCTCACGTCTGCTGGCGCTGGATGCGCAGCAGCGGCCGGCGTTCATCGCGGCGCTGAACAGCCTGGGGCAGGGCAGTGTGGTGCCGGCGCCGGGTGGGGTGTTGATTCGCAATCAGGACGGCGTGGTGCTGGGGGCGATCGGGGTCAGCGGGGATACGTCGGATATTGACGAGCAGTGCGCGATCACGGCGATCGAAGGGGTGGGGTTGATGGCGGATGCGGGGGTGTCAGCCTGATTCCTGGGTGATCCTAAAGACCGCATCGGGGGCAAGCCCCCTCCCACATTTGAATGTATTCACAAATGAAAATATGTGAACCCAATCAAGTGTGGGAGGGGGCTTGCCCCCGATTGGCACAGGCACTGCGGTCTATCAGTCCGGCTCACACCCCTTGAGCACCAACCGAATAATCGTCTGCGCCGCCGCTTCATAATCGGCCTCATCCAACTTGGCCTTGCCGGTCACCGCCGAGATCTGCCAGTCGAAATCCGCGTAGGTCTGGGTCGCTGCCCAGATACTGAACATCAGGTGATTAGGCTCGATCTTCGCGATGAGGCCGCGCTCCACCCAGCTCTGAATGCAGTCGATATTGTGCCTGGCCTGGGCATTGAGCTGTTCGACCTGTTCGGCGCTGAGGTGCGGCGCGCCGTGCATGATTTCACTGGCGAACACCTTGGAAGCAAACGGCAGGTCGCGGGAGATACGGATTTTCGAGCGGATATAGTTGCTCAACACTTCCTTGGGGTCGCCCTCGGGATTGAACGGCGTGGAAGCGGCCAGGATCGGCTCGATAATGCTCTCAAGCACCTCGCGGTAGAGGTTGTCCTTGGACTTGAAGTAATAGTAGACGTTGGGCTTGGGCAGCCCGGCCTTGGCGGCGATGTCGCTGGTTTTGGTCGCGGCGAAGCCCTTGTCGGCAAACTCCTCGCTCGCCGCCCGCAGGATCTTTTCTTTGTTGCGCTCGCGAATGCTGCTCATAAACCGGACGTTTCCTTGCCATGACAGGCGGTGGCGCATGGTAGCACCGGCCATCCGCGCGCCTCAACAATGTGCCCGCTCAGCAGTGCGCCGCGCTATGCTCGCCTCATCTCTCACTTAACGGATACCCGATTCATGGCAGGAAGCAGCTTGTTGGTTTTGCTCGACGATATCGCCGCGGTACTCGATGACGTTGCACTGATGACAAAAATGGCGGCGAAGAAGACTTCGGGTGTACTCGGCGATGACCTGGCGCTCAATGCCCAGCAAGTCTCCGGCGTGCGCGCCGAGCGGGAAATTCCCGTGGTGTGGGCGGTGGCCAAGGGCTCGTTCGTCAACAAGTTGATCCTGGTGCCGACCGCACTGTTGATCAGCGCCTTCGCCCCCTGGGCGGTGACACCGCTGTTGATGCTGGGCGGCGCCTACCTGTGTTTCGAAGGGTTCGAAAAACTTGCGCACAAATTTCTGCACAGCAAAGCTGAAGACCAGGCCGGACATGCGCAGTTGACCGAAGCGGTGGCCGACCCGGCGACCGACCTGGTGGCCTTCGAAAAGGACAAGATCAAGGGCGCGATCCGTACCGACTTCATTCTATCGGCCGAAATCATCGCCATCACCCTCGGCATCGTGGCCGATGCGGCGTTGACGCAGCAGGTGATCGTGCTGTCGGGCATCGCCATCGTCATGACCGCCGGCGTTTACGGGCTGGTGGCGGGTATCGTCAAACTCGATGACTTGGGGCTGTGGCTGACACAGAAACCGGGCCAAGTGGCACGCACTATCGGCGGCGCCATCCTCACTGCGGCGCCTTACATGATGAAGAGCCTGTCGGTGATCGGTACGGCGGCGATGTTCATGGTCGGCGGCGGCATCCTCACCCATGGCGTGCCGGTGGTGCATCACTGGATCGAAACCGTGAGCCAGAACAGCGGGGCGCTGGCGTGGTTGATGCCGACGTTGTTGAATGCGGTGGCGGGGATTATTGCAGGGGCTGTGGTGTTGGTCGTAGTTCAGGCACTTGGCAAGCTATGGCGAGTCGCCAAGCGCTGATTAGTTCGCATCGAGTACCGTTTGAAAAGCTGTTTAAGCTTAGTCCTACAGTTCGGTTTTCCAAGCATTTATAGGATGCGTCACGCTTTTTCATGTGAAGGGGCGCGATAAAATATGGATCGACAGGGGGTTAGGGATGAACTGGTGTTTTCAAGCGGTGAAAAACTATATCAAGTTCAGTGGGCGAGCCTGTAGAAGAGAGTACTGGGCGTTTGTAATGATGGACATCGTGGTGATGTGGGGCTCTATTTTGATAGCGTACCTGGCAGATGTTTCTTCGAGCCCTTGGTTTATCGTCTCATTTGGCTTTTATGTGCTCTTTATGATCCCCCCAGCGGTGTCAGTGACATTCCGGAGGCTTCATGATGTGAACATCACCGGGGCGTATGCACTTTGGCTTTTGATACCGGTCGTTGGTTTTATAATGGTGTCCATCCAGTTGTTCACTCAGGGCGATAAGGGGGATAACGATTACGGTGTGCCTCCTGGTAAAAATGTCAGCTGAGTAACTGAGTAAAGCCAGTGCAATAAAAAAGGCCATTCGATTGAATGGCCTTTTTTGTGGTCAGGAGATGATCGTTCCCTCGCTCCGCGTGGGAATGCATCCCGTGACGCTCCGCGTCACCATTGCGCAGATGCTGGGTTTTGCGCTGAAAGCGGGACGCGGAGCGTCCTGGTTGGCATTCCCACGCGGAGCGTGGGAACGATCTAAGGGGCGCTGTTTACTCGGCAATCTGCAACTTGCGCGACTCGGTGTAGATGTAGCGCACCTTCTCATACTCGAACGGCGAGTTCATCTGCCCATACCGGAAGCTGGTCTGGTAGCGCCTGTCGACCGCACGCAGGGCCCAGATTTCCGGGTGGTTGGAGCTGACTTCGGAGACGTTGAGGAAGTTGATCTGCGACTCGGCGGTGTAGTCCACCAGCAGGCCGCCGGTGTCGCGCAGGTTCGACGGGCCGAAGATCGGCAATACCACATAAGCGCCGCCGGGCACGCCGTAGAAGCCCAGGGTCTGACCGAAGTCTTCGCTCTGGCGCGGCAGGCCCATGGCGGTGGCCGGGTCCCACAGGCCGGCGATGCCGATGGTGGTGTTGACGAGCAGGCGTCCGGTGGTCTCCAGGGAGCGATGGCCCTTGAGTTGCAGCAGGCTGTTCAACAGGTTGGGCACGTCGCCCAGGTTGTTGAAGAAGTTGCTTACGCCGGTGCGCAGGAAGCTTGGGGTGACGTAGCGGTAACCGTCCACCACCGGCAGGAACACCCACTGGTCGAAGCGATAGTTGAAGTGGTAAACGCGGCGGTTCCACGACTCCAGCGGGTCATACACGTTGAGCGCGGTCAGCGACGAACGCTCGAATTCACGCTGGTCCAGGCCTGCGTTGAACTTGAGTTTGGTCAACGGCTCCTTGAAGCCGTCGGCATCGATCTTGACCGGTTCGTGGGCCTTGCTGTTGTCGGCATTGGCCACGCCTGCGCACATCAGTGCGGCAAGCAGCAGAAGATATTTAGCCACGGAAGAACTCCAGCATGGCGTCGGCGTTGACGCGGTAATTGAGGTTGCCGCAGTGGCCGCCCAGCGGGTAGACGGTCAAGCGATCGCCGAAGGTTTTACGCAGGAAACCCAGGTCGCCCGGGCCAAGGATCACGTCGTCGGCGTTGTGCATCACGGCGATCTTCGGGCTGGCATGCAGGTAGTCCTTGAGCGCATACAGGCTCACCTGGTCCACCAGTTGCAGCAGACTGCCGCCGTCGGAACGGGCGCGCCACATCGGGATTACCTGTTCGGTGAGGTAGCAGTCAAAGTCGCACTGCAGGGCACGCTTGAGGAACGGCGTGAGGCTGGTGCCTTCGGTGATCGGGTATTTGGGCGGGATGATCAGGCCGCGGCGGTTGATCAGGTCCGAGGTAAAGGCGATATCGGCAGCCGAGAAGCGGAACGAGGTGCCGATCAGCATGGCCATCTGTTCGTTGGTCAGGTGCTGCTTGGACTGTTGGAAGTCGTAGAGCAGGGCGTCATTGAGGTCAATGTAGCCCTTTTGCTGGAAGTAGCGGGTCAGCTTGCTCAACACCAGTTCATAGAAGGTGGTGGTGTTGTTGATGCCCTTGACCTCGGTCTGGACCAGCTTGTCGAGGTTGGTGATCGACGTGTAGAGGTTGACCGGAGGGTTGAGCAGCAGCACTTTCTTGAAGTTGAAGCTGCGACGGGTTTCGTCGAGCTTGCTGACAAAGGCAGCATCCAGGGCGCCCAGGCTGTACCCGGTGAGGTAGAAATCAGTCACCGGCAACGAAGCGTTCTGCGCACGCACGGCCTGCATCACGCGGTACATGTCTTCGGCGTCTTCCTGTGTGATACCCGGAGTGGCGAAGCGCGATGCGGCGCTGATGAAGTCGAAGCTGGTCGGCGATGACAGCTGCACCACGTGGTAGCCGGCCTGGTAATACAGCTTCTTGAGGTATTCGTTGATGCTGCTGTCGAAGCGCGCACCGGTACCGGCGATCAGAAAGATCAATGGCGCGGCGCGGTCCTGCTTGGCGATGCGGTAGGTGAGTTTCTTCACCGCCCAGAAATTGTCCGGCAGGCTGAACTCGCGCTCGGGACGCATGTTCAAGGTGTAATCGGATTGATTGATCTCGTCGTCGGTCGGCAACGTGGGCCGAAGATCGGGTGGAGTGGTGGCAATGGTCGCTTCGAACGGGTTCGTCAAAGGGTAGCCATAGCTGGCCTGGTCGATATCGACGGCCAGTGCTGACGCACTCAAAAAAAGGCTGCCCAGCAAGGCAGCACAGCGCAAGGAACGGAGCATGACTTAATCCCTAAGAGGAAAGGTGCTGAATGAAATTCGCAGGCTATGACCACCGCGTTGCCACCGAAGTGCCAGCCTTCGGCACGAAAAGTCGGAAAAAAACGTCGGAATCGGAGTAATAGCTGGCAGACGATACACTTTGCCACGCATTGATGAACAGATATCTGCGCAGACACCTTGCTAACGGCCGCCGGGGGATTAAGCTGAGCGCCGTTTTTGCCTATCGGAGTGCCCTATGTCCCGTCGTTTGCCATTGATCCTGCTGCTTATCGCCCTGCCATTATGGTTGGCGGCCAGTTATGCCGCGCGGTATGGCTTTATGGAGGATGGGCAGTGGGTCGGCATTTGTGCTGATGAAGCCAGCCGCTGGGAATGCCAGGTGCGTTCGAACCTGGGGTTGATGATTCATTTCAAGGTGCTGGGTTGGGCGGCGTTGATCACGTCGGTGCTGGGGTTTTGCGTGCCGGACCGTGCGGGGTGGGGCCTGGCGGTGTTGGGGTTGGTGTTCGGGGTGCCGGCGTTGGCGTTGTACAACACTACGTTTGCGGTGTTTGCGGTGGTGATTGCGGGGTTGCGGTTGGTCAGGAAGCCTCGCGCCGTCTGACAGGGCCAATCGGGGGCAAGCCCCCTCCCACAGGGGAACGCATTCCAAATGTGGGAGGGGGCTTGCCCCCGATGGCGGTGTTAGGCCTTGCGCACCCGCAAACAACGGCACAAAGCCACAACCATAAGCACGCTCACCACCGCCCACCCCCAAGCCTGCTGATTCAACAAGCCTTCACGGTACAACTGCGGCGCAATGCCGGCACCGATGATAAAGGCCAGCAGCGCAATCTCCCGACGCGGCCCGGTGACCGGGCGCACCAGGTACACCAGGGCCGGCAGTACCAGCGCCGCGCTTGGGAAGCTGCGATAACGCGGATCGAACACCAACGCGAGCATCATCACAGCGCCGGCAAACCCGGCAATCGCCACCAGCCAGCCCGCCCGTTGCTCCAGCCAGTTGAATGCCCGCTCACGCCAGCCATCACGGGCGCCGAGCGCCAGTGCGGCGTGGGCCAGTACCAGCAGGTTCAATACCAGCAGCAAGCCGGCCCACACCCACTCATCATTAAAACGAGCAGTCACGCGGGTCAGTTCAGCCCAGGTGCCGATGGAGCACGCCGCGATCGCGCCGAGCCATGGCAGTGCAAGGGCTGCGCGGGTTGTACGGACTCGTCCGCCCAGTACCAACGTCCCCAACAGAATCATCCCGCCGACGCCCAGCCATAGCGGCCAGTACGGCACATTGGTCACCGGCCCTGCGAGGATGCCCTTGTCCTGACGGTCTGCATCGAACAGCCCCCAATAACCGCCCACGGCCCCTTCACTGGCGCGTTTCCACGGCTGGTCAAAGGCTTCGATCAGGTTGTAGCGCCAGCCATTGGCTTCGGCCATGGCGACAAAGCCACGCATGAACCTGGCTTCATTGACCCGGCTCGGCACGGCGGTTTCGCGCTGGCGTCCTTCACTGGGCCAGCCGGTTTCGCCGATCAGAATGTCCTTGGGCGCAAACTTATGGCCGAAGGTCTGGCGTACATCGCCTACATGCTTGAGCGCCTGGTCGATGCCGGATGGCTCATCTTCCCAGTACGGCAGCAGGTGGATGGTCAGGAAGTCCACCGCCGGGGCGATTTCCGGGTGCTGCAGCCAGAATTCCCACACATCGGCGTAGGTGACCGGTTGCTTGATCTGGCGCTTGACGGTCTGGATCAGCGTCACCAGCTGTTTAGCGGTGACCTCTTTGCGCAACAGCGCTTCGTTGCCGACGATAACCGAGGTCACCACGTCCGGGTTGGCATTGGCGGCCGTGATCAACTCGTCGATTTCCTTTTGAGTCGCCACCGGGTCGCTGCTCACCCAGGCCCCGGCCATCACCTTCAGGCCATGCTTGCGCGCCATCTGCGGCAACGCTTCGAGGCCGGTCATGGAGTACGTGCGAATGCATTCAAAGCGTGTGGCCAGCAGGGCCAGGTCGGCGTCCATGCGCTCGGGACGCAGCTGGAAGGGCTGGTCGAACGGCGATTGGTCCTTGTCGAACGGCGTATAGGACGCACATTGCAGCTTGTGGCTGGCGCTCGCCACATCCGGCAGCACCACCGGCCGGCCGAGGCCATACCAGTAGCCGACAAGGGCGAGCACACCCAGGATCAAAGCAAGAAAATAGGGCAGGGCGGGGAAGCGGGCAGTCGCGGGCATGGTTGGCTTATCTGGGAGAGCAAAGGCGCGCATCTTACCCGGATTTGGCGCGTGCCAGTGCGGCTGCATAATTTTGACATGCAAACTTCGGGCGTGATTCTGACGATAACTCCTACAAAACGTCCTGCTGGCGATGTGATGTCGTTTCCTGCTCAACCAAGGTCGCTGACAGAGCAGGGTAAAGGCCTCGGCAGGTTGATGATAAAACCGTCAGTACTCCACTGATGCCTCAGCGACCGGATCGATGCGCGTGAAGGGGGCGCGGTGCACCGTATAACAACAGGTTGACGTCGCTCGGCATTCGTCGGGCGCAGCACTTTCGGGGAAGTAATATGAAGATGCGACGACTCTTGGGCGCAGCTGCCACTCTGGTAGTTGCGATGGGCTCCACACTGGCCAGTGCCGACAGCAAAACCCTGAGCATCGGCTATGTGGATGGCTGGTCCGACAGCGTGGCCACCACCCATGTGGCGGCTGAAGTGATCAAGCAAAAGCTCGGCTATGACGTGAAGCTGCAAGCGGTCGCCACCGGGATCATGTGGCAGGGTGTGGCCACCGGCAAGCTCGATGCCATGCTGTCCGCCTGGCTGCCGGTGACCCACGGCGAATACTGGACCAAGAACAAGGACAAGGTGGTCGACTACGGCCCCAACTTCAAGGATGCGAAAATTGGCTTGATCGTGCCGGAGTACGTCAAGGCCAAGTCCATCGAAGACCTCAAGACCGACACCACCTTCAAAAACAAAATCGTCGGCATCGACGCCGGTTCAGGCGTGATGCTCAAGACCGACGAGGCCATCAAGCAATACGGGCTCGACTACAAACTGCAAGCCAGCTCGGGCGCCGCAATGATCGCCGAACTGACCCGCGCCGAAGACAAGCAGGATTCCATTGCGGTCACCGGTTGGGTGCCGCACTGGATGTTCGCCAAGTGGAAACTGCGTTTCCTGGATGACCCAAAAGGCGTTTATGGTGCTGCTGAAACCGTCAACAGCATCGGCAGCAAGGGCCTGGAGGCGAAAGCGCCGGAAGTGGCGGCTTTCCTGAAGAAATTCCAGTGGGCCTCCAAGGATGAAATCGGTGAAGTCATGCTGGCGATCCAGGAAGGTGCCAAGCCGGACGCAGCGGCCAAGGATTGGGTCGCCAAGCACCCTGAGCGCGTCGCCGAGTGGCTCGCTAAGTAAATTCCCCGATGTACCTTGTGGGAGGGGGCTTGCCCCCGATGGCGGCATGTCAGTCACAGCTATTTTGACTGACCCACCGCTATCGGGGGCAAGCCCCCTCCCACATTGATTTTTGTCCCCCGCAAATCTTCCTGTGTTCTCACAATCCCTCGCTACACTCGATCTAAGACTAAGGTCGTCTGGAACCTGTTCCGCAGCCGCATACAGTGGCCATGTTCCAATAATAAAAAAGCTGTGCTGCGAGGATAAAAACAATGAACGACAGCATTTACCTCTCGATTCAAAACAGCCCGCGTTTCAAGGAGCTGGTCAGGAAAAGGGAAAGGTTCGCCTGGATTCTCTCGGCGATCATGCTAGGGCTTTACTCCGGATTCATCCTGTTGATCGCCTACGGGCCCCAAGTGCTGGGGGCCAAGCTCAGCCCTGGTTCATCCATCACCTGGGGCATCCCCATCGGGGTCGGGCTGATTGTCTCGGCCTTCATCCTCACCGGCATCTATGTACGACGCGCCAACGGCGAATTCGACGACCTGAACAATGCGATTCTCAAGGAGGCTGCGCAATGATCCGTCGTCTATTGGCTGTATTCGGCGCTTCAGTCTTTGCGCCCGCCGTTTGGGCGGCCGATGCATTGACCGGTGAAGTGCACAAGCAACCGCTGAATATTGCAGCGATCCTGATGTTCGTGGCCTTTGTCGGCGCGACGTTGTGCATCACCTACTGGGCCTCCAAGCGCAACAACTCGGCGGCCGACTACTATGCGGCCGGCGGCAAGATCACCGGTTTCCAGAACGGCCTGGCGATTGCCGGCGACTATATGTCGGCCGCGTCCTTCCTGGGGATTTCCGCGCTGGTGTTCACCTCCGGCTATGACGGCCTGATCTACTCGATCGGCTTCCTGGTGGGCTGGCCGATCATTCTGTTCCTGATCGCCGAGCGCCTGCGTAATCTGGGCAAGTACACCTTTGCCGACGTGGCGTCCTATCGCCTGGGCCAAACCCAGATCCGCAGCCTGTCGGCCTGTGGCTCGCTGGTGGTGGTGGCTTTCTATTTGATTGCGCAGATGGTCGGCGCAGGCAAGTTGATCCAGCTGCTGTTCGGCCTCGATTACCATGTGGCGGTGATCCTGGTGGGCATCCTGATGTGCCTGTACGTGCTGTTCGGCGGCATGCTGGCGACCACCTGGGTACAGATCATCAAGGCAGTGCTGCTGCTGTCCGGCGCCTCGTTCATGGCGCTGATGGTGATGAAGCACGTCAACTTCGACTTCAACATGCTGTTCTCCGAGGCGATCAAGGTTCACCCTAAAGGTGAAGCGATCATGAGCCCCGGCGGCCTGGTGAAAGACCCGATCTCGGCGTTCTCCCTGGGGCTTGCCCTGATGTTCGGGACTGCGGGCCTGCCGCACATCCTGATGCGCTTCTTCACCGTGAGTGACGCCAAGGAAGCGCGTAAGAGCGTGCTGTATGCCACCGGCTTTATCGGTTACTTCTATATCCTGACGTTCATCATCGGTTTTGGCGCGATCCTGCTGGTCAGCACCAACCCGGCGTTCAAGGACGCGGCCGGTGCTCTGCTCGGCGGCAACAACATGGCGGCGGTGCACCTGGCCAACGCGGTGGGCGGCAGTATCTTCCTGGGCTTCATCTCGGCCGTGGCCTTCGCCACCATCCTTGCGGTGGTTGCCGGCTTGACGCTCGCAGGTGCCTCGGCGGTGTCCCACGACCTGTACGCCAGCGTGATCAAGAAAGGCAAGGCCAACGAGAAGGACGAGATTCGCGTGTCGAAGATCACCACCATCGCCCTGGCGGTGTTGGCTATCGGCCTGGGGATTCTGTTCGAAAGCCAGAACATTGCGTTCATGGTCGGCCTGGCGTTCTCGATTGCCGCCAGCTGTAATTTCCCGGTACTGCTGCTTTCCATGTACTGGAAAAACCTCACCACCCGTGGCGCCATGATTGGTGGCTGGCTGGGCCTGGTCAGTGCCGTGGGCCTGATGGTGCTGGGTCCGACCATCTGGGTCTCGATCCTGCACCATGAAAAAGCCATCTTCCCGTACGAGTACCCGGCGCTGTTCTCGATGATCATTGCGTTCGTCGGTATCTGGGTCTTCTCCATCACCGACAAGTCGGCGGCGGCGGAGAAAGAGCGTGCGCTGTACTTCCCGCAGTTTGTGCGTTCGCAGACGGGGCTGGGGGCGAGTGGGGCGGTTAACCACTAAGCTTTTAGAGGGATAAGAAATGCCCCGGTCGAAAGGCTGGGGTATTTTTTTTGTCTGGGGGTTTGTGGTGTCTGGTCTGGCCTCATCGGGGGCAAGCCCCCTCCCACATTTGACTGTATTCACACGTTCAGATGTGTGAACCCACTCCAGTGTGGGAGGGGGCTTGCCCCCGATGAGGCCAGCTCAGACGACACAAATAAAAACGGCCTCCACTAAGGGAGGCCGTTCTCAGTACAGCGTGCAGCTAAATGCTTACTTGCGATCTTCCAGCTTGGTGATATCACGCGACTCGTAGCCGGTGTACAACTGGCGCGGGCGGCCAATCTTGTACGGGCTCGAGAGCATTTCCTTCCAGTGGGAGATCCAGCCCACGGTCCGCGCCAGGGCGAAGATCACGGTGAACATGCTGGTGGGAATGCCGATCGCCTTGAGGATGATCCCCGAGTAGAAGTCGACGTTCGGGTACAGCGAGCGTTCGATGAAGTACGGGTCGGTCAGGGCGATCTCTTCCAGGCGCATGGCCAGTTCGAGTTGCGGATCGTTCTTGATGCCCAGTTCCTTCAACACTTCGTCGCAGGTCTGCTTCATGACTGTGGCGCGCGGGTCGCGGTTCTTGTAGACCCGGTGACCGAAGCCCATCAACTTGAACGGGTCGTTCTTGTCCTTGGCCTTGGCGATGAATGTGTCGATGTTCGAGACATCGCCGATTTCATCGAGCATGGTCAATACGGCTTCGTTCGCACCGCCGTGGGCAGGGCCCCACAGTGCGGCGATACCGGCGGCGATACAGGCGAACGGGTTGGCACCCGAAGAGCCCGCCAGACGTACGGTAGAGGTGGAGGCGTTCTGTTCGTGGTCGGCGTGAAGGATGAAGATCCGGTCCATGGCCTTGGCCAGCACCGGGCTGATCGGTTTGATCTCGCACGGCGTGTTGAACATCATGTGCAGGAAGTTTTCCGCGTACGTCAGGTCGTTGCGCGGGTACATCATGGGTTGGCCCATGGAGTACTTGTAAACCATTGCGGCCAGGGTCGGCATCTTGGCAACCAGGCGGATCGCGGAAATTTCGCGATGCTGCGGGTTATTGATGTCCAGGGAGTCGTGATAGAAGGCCGACAGGGCGCCGACCACGCCGCACATGACGGCCATCGGGTGGGCGTCGCGACGGAAGCCGTTGAAGAAGGTCTTCAGCTGCTCGTGAACCATGGTGTGGTTCTTCACGGTGCTGACGAACTGGGCTTTCTGCTCGGCTGTTGGCAATTCGCCATTTAGCAGCAGGTAGCAGGTTTCCAGATAGTCCGACTGTTCGGCGAGTTGCTCGATCGGGTAGCCGCGGTGAAGCAGAATGCCATTATCGCCATCGATATAGGTGATCTTCGACTCGCAAGAGGCGGTCGACATGAAGCCTGGGTCGAAAGTGAAACGGCCCGTGGCCGTCAGGCCCCGTACGTCGATAACATCGGGACCAACGGTGCCGGTTAAAATGGGCAGCTCGACGGGGGCTGCGCCCTCGATGATCAACTGCGCTTTTTTGTCAGCCATGTGGCCTCCTATTTATGCTTCAAATCATCAGACAGGCCCCCCACGCAGGGCCCGCACCACTATAGTGAGATAAATTCAGATGTCAATTTGCCTAAAGTCTTGCTCCAGAAGGCTTTAACCGTACTTTTTCGTCGAAATTGCCTGCCATTTACGCCTTTTATCCCGTCAGCGCAATCAGCTATTAGGGTGAGGTGTGCGCGTTGTCATTAGTAACCTAACTGTCTATACTCGGCCACCGACCGCCAAGGGCTTTTGGGCTTGCTTTCATTGGGGGTCGCACTCCCTGGGTGGTGCTTACCTGACCAGTCGCACTCCCCAACAACTTTGCCCTGATTGTTAGGGGCTCTTCAGTGTGAAAAAAAGCCGTGAATAGCCAACGACCTGTAAACCTAGACCTAAGGACCATCAAACTCCCCATCACCGGCGTTACGTCGTTCCTGCACCGTGTTTCCGGCATCATCCTGTTCCTGGGCCTGGGCATCATGCTTTACGCATTGAGCAAATCCCTGGGTTCCGAGGAAGGTTTTGCCGAGGTGAAGGCAACCTTGACCAGCCCGCTGGCCAAGTTCGTAGCATGGGGCCTCCTGTCCGCTCTGCTGTATCACCTGGTAGCCGGCGTGCGCCACTTGATCATGGATGCGGGTATCGGTGAGACGCTCGAAGGCGGCCGCCTGGGCTCGAAAATCATCATCGCCATTTCCGTGGTGCTGATCGTTCTGGCAGGAGTTTGGATATGGTAACCAGCGTAACGAATCTGTCGCGTTCGGGCCTCTATGACTGGATGGCACAGCGTGTGTCTGCGGTCGTTCTCGCGGCTTATTTCATTTTCCTGATCGGATACCTCGTCGCAAACCCGGGCATCGGCTTTGAGCAGTGGCACGGCCTGTTCGCCCACAATGCGATGCGAATCTTCAGCCTGCTGGCCCTTGTCGCCCTGGGCGCTCACGCCTGGGTCGGCATGTGGACCATCGCGACCGACTACCTGACGCCAATGGCGCTGGGCAAGTCCGCGACCGCAGTCCGTTTCCTCTTCCAGGCAGTATGCGGCATTGCGATGTTCGCTTACTTCGTCTGGGGTGTGCAGATTCTTTGGGGTATCTGATTCATGGCTAACATTCCAACTATTTCATTCGACGCCATCATTATTGGTGGCGGCGGTGCCGGCATGCGCGCTGCGCTGCAGCTGGCCCAGGGTGGCCACAAGACCGCCGTGATCACCAAGGTGTTCCCGACGCGTTCGCACACTGTATCGGCCCAGGGTGGCATCACCTGCGCCATCGCCTCCGCCGATCCGAACGATGACTGGCGCTGGCACATGTACGATACCGTCAAGGGTTCCGACTACATCGGTGACCAGGACGCTATCGAATACATGTGTCAGGAAGGCCCGGCTGCGGTGTTCGAGCTGGACCACATGGGTCTGCCGTTCTCCCGTACCGAGCAAGGCCGTATCTACCAGCGTCCATTCGGCGGCCAGTCGAAGGATTACGGTAAAGGCGGGCAGGCTGCCCGTACCTGCGCCGCGTCCGACCGTACCGGTCACGCGCTGCTGCACACCCTTTATCAGGGCAACCTGAAAGCCGGTACCACGTTCCTGAACGAGTACTACGCTGTCGATCTGGTGAAGAACGGCAAGGGCGAGTTCGTCGGCGTCATCGCCATTTGCATCGAAACCGGTGAAACCACCTACATCCGCGCCAAGGCTACCGTGCTGGCGACCGGCGGTGCAGGCCGTATCTACGCGTCCACCACCAATGCCCTGATCAACACCGGTGACGGCGTCGGCATGGCCCTGCGTGCAGGCGTGCCGGTACAGGACATCGAAATGTGGCAGTTCCACCCGACCGGCATCGCCGGCGCCGGTGTACTGGTGACCGAAGGTTGCCGTGGTGAAGGTGGCTACCTGATCAACAAGCACGGCGAGCGTTTCATGGAGCGTTATGCTCCGAACGCGAAAGACCTTGCCGGTCGCGACGTTGTGGCCCGTTCGATGGTTAAAGAGATCATCGCCGGCAACGGCTGTGGCCCGAACGGCGACCACGTACTGCTCAAGCTCGATCACCTGGGCGAAGAAGTGCTGCACAGCCGTCTGCCAGGTATCTGCGAGCTGTCCAAGACCTTTGCTCACGTTGACCCGGTGGTTGCTCCGGTTCCGGTGGTTCCGACCTGCCACTATATGATGGGCGGCGTGCCGACCAACATTCATGGCCAGGCCATCACCCAGAATGCCGAAGGCGTGGACGAGATCATTCACGGCCTGTTCGCAGTAGGCGAAGTGGCTTGCGTATCGGTTCACGGTGCCAACCGCCTGGGCGGCAACTCGCTGCTCGACCTGGTGGTATTCGGCCGCGCTGCCGGCCTGCACCTGGAAAAAGCCCTGACCGACGGCATCGAATACGATGACGCCACCGACGCCAACATCGAAGCCGCCCTGGCGCGCCTGAACGCTCTGAACGAGCGCACTGACGGCGAAGACGTGGCAACCCTGCGTCGCGAGCTGCAAAGCTGCATGCAGAACTACTTCGGTGTGTTCCGTACCGGCGAATACATGCAGAAGGGTATCGCCCAGTTGGCCGACCTGCGCGCACGCATCGCCAACGTCAAGATCAACGACAAGAGCCAGGCGTTCAACACCGCTCGGATCGAAGCCCTTGAGCTGCAGAACCTGCTGGAAGTGGCTGAAGCGACGGCGATCGCCGCCGAGGTTCGCAAGGAATCCCGTGGTGCTCACGCCCGTGAAGACTTTGAAGACCGCGACGACGAGAACTGGTTGTGCCACACCCTGTACTTCCCGGGTGACAAGCGCGTGACCAAGCGTGCCGTGAACTTCTCGCCGAAGACGGTGCCGACGTTTGAACCGAAGATTCGGACTTACTAAGGGTGGCTGCCATGTTGAAAGTCAGTGTTTATCGCTACAACCCTGATCAGGACGCCGCGCCGTTCATGCAGGAATTCCAGGTCGATACCGGCGGTAAAGACCTGATGGTGCTGGATGTATTGGCACTGATCAAAGAGCAGGACGAAGGTTTCTCCTATCGTCGCTCTTGCCGTGAAGGTGTGTGCGGTTCCGACGGCATGAACATCAACGGCAAAAACGGCCTGGCGTGCATCACGCCGCTGTCGGCCGTGGTCAAGGGCAACAAGCTGATCGTTCGTCCACTGCCAGGTTTGCCGGTTATCCGTGACCTGGTCGTCGATATGAGCATCTTCTACAAGCAATACGAGAAAGTTAAGCCGTTCCTGCAGAACGACACGCCGGCTCCGGCCATCGAGCGTCTGCAGTCCCCGGAAGAGCGCGAAAAACTCGACGGCCTGTACGAGTGCATCCTGTGCGCTTGCTGCTCGACGTCGTGCCCGTCCTTCTGGTGGAACCCGGACAAGTTCCTGGGCCCGGCTGCGCTGCTGCAAGCCTACCGCTTCCTGGCAGACAGCCGTGACACCAAGACGTCCGAGCGTCTGGCTTCGCTGGATGACCCGTTCAGCGTATTCCGCTGCCGCGGGATCATGAACTGCGTCAACGTATGTCCCAAAGGCCTGAACCCGACTAAGGCCATTGGTCACATCCGTAACATGCTGCTGCAGAGCGGCGTGTAACTGACGTTGCAGTAAAAGCAGGACCGTTGTGCCCGTAAATGCTGCGGCGCAGGCTTCAACCGGCGCCGTAGTTTTAACTTGAGCAGCGACTTACAAAGCCGCGGCTCTTATTTTGAAGAAATGAGACAAGCAGGGGCATTCGGGTTGGTACCCGAACTATCAGCGTGATCCTAGTGGCTTGTTCTGGTCGCTGCACTTGGCCTTTTGCAAGCAAACTCGGTGTTTTCGCCGGTGGTGTCCCCAAATCGAGGGTGACCAAGCATGCAAGAAAGCGTGATGCAGCGCATGTGGAACAGCGGCTATCTTTCAGGTGGTAACGCTGCCTATGTGGAAGAGCTTTATGAGCTCTACCTGCACGACCCTAACGCTGTGCCAGAAGAATGGCGCACCAAATTTCAGACGTTGTCTTCAGACGGCAACGCTGCCACCGATGTATCGCATGCTGCGATTCGCGATCATTTCGTGTTGCTGGCAAAGAACCAGCGCCGCGCCCAACCGGTTTCCGCCGGCAGCGTGAGCAGTGAGCACGAGAAGAAGCAAGTTGAAGTACTGCGACTGATCCAGGCTTACCGGATGCGCGGCCACCAGGCGGCCCAGCTTGACCCGCTGGGGCTCTGGCAGCGTCCTGCACCTGCTGACCTGTCGATCAATCATTACGGCTTGACCAATGCCGATCTTGATACGACCTTCCGTGCCGGCGACCTGTTCATCGGCAAAGAGGAAGCGAGCCTACGCGAAATTCACGAAGCGTTGCAGCAGACATATTGCCGCACCATCGGCGCCGAGTTCACGCACATCACCGATTCCGAGCAGCGTCATTGGTTCCAGCATCGCCTGGAAGGCGTGCGTGGCCGTCCGGTCTTGTCTGCCGATGTGCGCAGCCATCTGCTTGAGCGCGTGACCGCCGCTGAAGGTCTCGAAAAATACCTGGGTACCAAATACCCGGGCACCAAGCGTTTCGGCCTGGAAGGCGGCGAGAGCCTGATTCCGATGCTCGATGAGCTGATCCAGCGTTCCGGTTCCTATGGCACTAAGGAAGTCGTGATCGGCATGGCTCACCGTGGTCGCCTGAACGTGTTGGTCAACACCTTCGGCAAGAACCCGCGCGAGTTGTTCGACGAGTTCGAAGGCAAGAAGAAGGTCGAGCTGGGTTCCGGTGACGTTAAATATCACCAGGGCTTCTCGTCCAACGTGATGACCACCGGCGGTGAAGTTCACCTGGCCATGGCATTCAACCCATCCCACCTGGAAATCGTTTCCCCGGTGGTCGAGGGGTCGGTGCGTGCGCGCCAGGATCGTCGTAACGACGCTACCGGCGAGAAGGTCCTGCCGATTTCCATCCACGGTGACGCGGCATTCGCCGGTCAAGGCGTGGTCCTGGAAACGTTCCAGATGTCGCAGACCCGCGGCTTCAAGACCGGCGGCACGGTTCATATCGTCATCAACAACCAGGTTGGCTTCACCATCAGCAACCCGCTGGATGCGCGCTCTACCGAGTACGCTACCGACGTTGCCAAGATGATCCAGGCGCCGATCCTGCACGTGAATGGCGATGATCCGGAAGCCGTACTGTTCGTGACCCAACTGGCTGTCGACTACCGCATGCAATTCAAGCGTGACGTGGTCATCGACCTGGTGTGCTACCGCCGTCGCGGTCACAACGAAGCGGACGAGCCAAGCGGCACCCAGCCGTTGATGTACCAGCAGATCACCAAGCAGCGCACCACCCGTGAGCTGTACGCCGAAAGCCTGACCAAGGCCGGCGTGCTGGATGACGCGCGCGTCCAGGCGAAGATCGACGAATACCGCAATGCGCTGGATAACGGCCTGCATGTGGTGAAGAGCCTGGTCAAGGAACCGAACAAAGAGCTGTTCGTTGACTGGCGTCCGTACCTGGGCCACACCTGGACTGCGCGCCATGACACCAGCTTCGACTTGAAGACGTTGCAGGAGTTGTCTGCCAAGTTGCTGGAAATTCCTGAAGGGTTTGTGGTTCAGCGCCAGGTTGCGAAGATCTACGAAGACCGTCAGAAAATGCAAGCCGGCGGCCTGCCGATCAACTGGGGTTACGCCGAAACCATGGCGTACGCGACCCTGGCGTTCGAAGGTCACCCGATCCGCATGACCGGCCAGGACATCGGCCGCGGTACGTTCTCGCACCGTCATGCTGTATTGCACAACCAGAAAGACGCGGGCACCTACATCCCGTTGCAGAACCTGTACGAAGGCCAGCCACGTTTCGACCTGTACGATTCGTTCCTGTCCGAAGAAGCCGTGCTGGCGTTCGAATACGGCTATTCCACCACCACGCCTAACGCGCTGGTGATCTGGGAAGCCCAGTTCGGCGACTTCGCCAACGGTGCCCAGGTGGTTATCGACCAGTTCATCACCAGCGGCGAGCACAAGTGGGGCCGTCTGTGCGGTCTGACCATGCTGCTGCCACACGGTTATGAAGGTCAGGGCCCCGAGCACTCCTCGGCCCGTCTGGAGCGTTACCTGCAGCTGTGCGCCGAGCACAACATCCAGGTGTGCGTGCCGACGACCCCGGCGCAGATCTACCACTTGCTGCGTCGCCAGGTGATCCGCCCGCTGCGCAAGCCACTGGTCGTGCTGACTCCGAAATCGCTGTTGCGTCACAAACTGGCCGTTTCGACCCTGGAAGATCTGGCCGAAGGTTCGTTCCAGACCGTTATTCCGGAAATCGATACGCTGGACGCCGCCAAGGTCACTCGCCTGATCCTGTGCAGCGGCAAGGTCTATTACGATCTGCTGGAAAAACGCCGTGCCGAAGGCCGCGAAGACATCGCCATCGTGCGTATCGAGCAGCTTTACCCGTTCCCGGAAGATGACCTCATGGAGATCATCGCGCCTTACACCAACCTCACGAATGTGGTGTGGTGTCAGGAAGAACCGATGAACCAGGGCGCGTGGTACAGCAGCCAGCATCACTTGCGTCGCAGCATCGGCAACCACAACAAGGCCCTGGGCCTGGAGTATGCCGGTCGTGATGCGTCTGCTGCACCTGCCTGTGGTTATGCGTCGATGCACGCCGAGCAGCAGGAAAAACTGCTGCAAGCTGCTTTCACTGTTTAACGCCTTCGCGCTGACTGAAACCGAATTTTAAGGACCTACAGATAATGGCTATCGAAATCAAAGCCCCGTCATTCCCGGAATCGGTTGCCGATGGCACCGTTGCCACCTGGCACAAGAAACCAGGCGAGGCCGTCAAGCGTGACGACCTGATCGTCGACATCGAGACTGACAAAGTCGTGCTGGAAGTGCTGGCCGAAGCCGACGGCGTGCTGGGCGCAATCGTGGCCGAAGAGGGCGCTACCGTCCTGTCGAACCAGGTACTGGGCTCGATCGAAGAGGGCAGCGCTGCTGCTCCTGCTCCTGCCGCCGCCGCTGCACCGGCTGCCGCTTCCGCACCTGCCGCCGCTCCGGCTGCGGGTGGCGAAGATCCAATCGCTGCACCGGCTGCTCGCCAGCTGGCTGAAGAAAACGGTATCAACCTGGCGTCCATCAAGGGCACCGGCAAAGACGGCCGTGTCACCAAGGAAGACGTGGTGGCTGCGG
>NZ_CVTO01000155.1:14944-22698 GCF_900004715.1 Pseudomonas sp. 24 E 13 | reverse complement strand
ACCTGGTGCGTGAACTGGCGCCGCCCAGCCCCCATACGCCTTACGCGCGATTGCTGCCATTGGCCCTGGAGTCGATCAGCTACCAATATGAAGGCGTGGCGGACGATCCGGTCTGCCAGCACCAGATCAACCTGCGCTGGGATGCCTATGGTTGCCTGGTGCATGGCGTGACCCTGCATTACGCCCGCCGCACCACCGCCGCCAGTCCGCCGCCCGTCGTGCTGGTGGATGAGCACCAGCAGCGCTGGTGGCGCGATACCCATGACGACGCGCAACAGTCCTATTACCTGAGCGAAACCCTGGCAGAGCCGATTCATCTGGACCACACACAGCAGTGGCGTCTGGCCTTGCCCTACCGCCAACGACATAACGCCCTGGTGCTCGGCAAGGCGCCGGCACCTGGTGGGCTGGACCCAGCGCGTATCGCCTATGAGGTGTTCATCGACACCCGCGACGGGCCGTTGGCGGCAGGAGCCGGGCGCACGCTGAGCGGCTTGTCGCGCCAGCACTACCGGCAGGCCGGTGGTTTCGGCAAAACCCTGGAACCCGGCGTCGCCACGGCCCAGGCATTGCCTGACTACCTGGAAACCGCCGAGCTGGATGACCAGGCCCTGAGCGTCTACAACGACATTCCGAGCATGCCCAACCAACCCAGGGTGGACCTGGTGCAAAAGCTCACCGACAGTGGCTATCACACCATGGCGATGTTTTTCCTGTTCGACGGCGAGGTGGCGCCCGCGCAAAATCGCCTGTGGTCGATACGCCGCCACTTTCCCCGCTATGACAAGCCCAGCCGGTTTTGTCGGTTGAGGGCGCTGCGGGCCACCGAGGCTCACGGCGAAACGACACTCCAGTATGACCCCTACTCACTGCAGACCCTGCTGGTAAAAACACCCGACGGCTGTGTGACCACCGCCGAATACGACTATCAATTGCTGCTGCCGACAAAAATCGTCGACCCCAATGGCACTGTTCAAGAAGCGCGTTATGACGGTTTCGGGCAGTTGCTCGCCAGCAGTTTCCACGGCCATGAACAGAACCTCAGGGTGGGCTTCGCCGACCTGCAAAGCGACCGCCCGCGCCATGATGTCACGCCCGGGTCGGCCATCGAACAGGCGCACAGCGTGTTGCAAGACATGGCCAGCGCGCACTGCTACGCCCCGTTCAGTTGGATGGGCAGTATCGACCTGGCCCTGGTCAAGCCCGAGTGGATCAGCAAGGCCTACCTGCTCCCCGGCGGGCATATCCGCATGGGCGCACGGGCGCGCTTGAGTGCTGCTCGTCACACCCTCGGCGACAGCGAAAAACAACTCAAGGCGTTGATCGACAAGGCCAGCCGCACGCCGGTCCATGGGCTCATGTTGCAAGCCGACCGTTACCCCGGCGATGCCGAACGCCAGATTCGCATGACCCTGACCTGCTGGGATGGCTTCGGTCGTTCGTTGCAGACTCGGCAGAAGACCGAACCGGGCCCGGCCCACGCGGTCGACGCCAAGGGCGATCTGTGGGTCGACGACGTGCCGGATGCCGCCGGCACTGTGAAGAAACAGCTGCGCCACGTGCAGGCCGACCCCCGCTGGCGCGTCAGCGAACGTGTCGAATACAACAACAAGGGCTTGGTCATACGGGTCTACCGCGCCTACTTCACCAACAGCCACGCCTATGTCAATGACCACGCCATGCGCGAACTGGGCCACAGCGACCGGCAATGGTACGACCCCCTGGGACGCCCGACCCGGACACTGACGGCAGGAGGGTTCATGCGGCGTACCACCTATTGGGCCTGGTACAACGTCAATGAGGACGAAAACGACACCTATGAAGAGCTGAACTGACTGATCGCTGATCGTTCCTACGCTCTGCGTGGGAACGCAGCCTGTGACGCTCTGCGTCACGACTTCAAGAGCGGACGCAGAGCGTCCAGGGCGGCATTCCCACGCGGAGCGTGGGAACGATCGTCTGCCTGATGGTGCTCCCGTCAGGATCGCGGGGCGGCGCGCCAGTTCGACGCCAGGTGTGTGTACCCGCGCCGGGCAAACGCCACGACGAAGCCGCGCCATTCGGTCAATGATGCAATCACGCCGCGCGCCACCATCACAATCGTTCGCGTGGTGCGGCTTTGCGCGGCCTGGGGCAGGCCCGTCAGCGCCACGGCCAATGCCTCGACCCCGGTTGCGGCCCAATACGTCCATACCTGATTGAACATTCTGCTCAGCCCGCCGTGCATCAACCCAACAGGGTCCGGTGTCTGCACGGTCAGCCCATGGTGATCGTGGACCGCCGTGAGATGACCACTGCGCGTAAGCGTTCCCATCGCTGCATCGTAGGCTTCAATCGCGGGTGACACATTGGGTTGCATCAGCGCAGGCACTTCCCCGCCGTAGACGGCGTTGGCGATCGTTGCAACGGCGTATGCTGCCGTCGCGCCGGCGGTTCGGCCGACCCTGGCCCGCAGCGGTGTGCTGCCCCAGGAGGCGCCGGTGCCGTGCCCACGCATGATCTGCTGCACCAGTTCCCTGGAGAGCGAGCGGATATGCCCGCTCAATCGCTGCACCGCCACGGGGTCCCAGCGTTCCCCGGCTTGAGCGCTCGGCGTGTCAGCGTGATAGGCGTAACCAATACCCGCCACAGCTGCCGAAATAACCCCGATCTGTGGTGCAAGACGGGTCCAGTTACCGACGACACCGGTGCTCATATGCATGGTGGTCAGGGCATCCAGCGACGCGACGGTATAGCGCACAATCTGATTGCGCTGCGGCGTGGGCTCAAGGTTGCCGAATACCGCCAGATCAACGCCCGTCGCGATGACATTGGCGATATAGGTGGATAAACCATCGCGAATCGCGGCCGACGACGCTGCCTGTATCCTCGGGCGGATAATCAGCCCCATCGTCGCGAGCCTGCGGCTGAAGGAGAGCCTGCGTATTTGCTTATCCTGGGGCGCCTCCAACGCCGATGCGCCGACCAGGCCTTGCGCGTCGACGTGGGTGACCGGGTTACCGCCGACCATCGCGTACAGATTCAAGCCATCGGCATCGCCGATCGGGTCAGGGCTGATCCAACGGCCTAACCACGCTGCGTAATACCTGAAGCCGTAGTAGGACAGCCCGCTGGCATCGCGCTCCTTACCCGAATAACGGATGAAGCTGTAGCTCGCCTCGCTGGCATTTCTCGCCGCCCGCCACGCGGTCCCGCCGTAGGGGTAATAACTTTCCTGACTGAGCAATTGCGCCTGCTCGCCCAGTTCCAGGCAATTGCTGCCCAAGTGGTCCGACAAGCCATAACGGATCTGCGTGGCCTGACCCACTCCCGAAGGGTGGCGATCCCACAGCAGAACGCGGACGGTGGTCGTACCGGCATCGAGGTTGAGAACATTCAGTTGCTCACCCGTTGCGCTGTCATGGCGGATTTCCAGTCCCGGCAGGTAGCGCACCTCGGCGGTATGCATCACGCCACGGGCCTGGGAGACCCGACGCTTGAGAATGCGCTGGCCTGCGGCATCGTAGGCGTAGTGCTCTTGATCGTGATTGCCCCCCTCGCGCCGCACCTGCGTCAGGCGCACCAGTTGATTGCGCACATCCCAGTCCATCTTCTGCTCGCCTGCCAATACTTGCAGGTTGCCATTACGGTCAAAGCCCTGCCCCAACCCCGGTGCGGTCTTGTCATCGGCCTGCGGCAGAAAATGATTGCTGCCCGCGGCCACGCTCATCTGCCGCGTGAAGCCTGTGCCGCTGCTGGGCACGTGCTGCAACTCGAGCAAATTGCCAGCGGCGTCATAGCGCAACCGCTGGGTGTAGCAACGCCATACGCTGTCGTCAGTCGAGCCAAACGCCACCATTGCCGGTAATGCCGGGCCGCCCGTGTTGCCGGCGGTTTCGCGGCCGGTGGCCGTGATCAGTTGCGATAACGTGTCGTACGCGTAGAGGCTGGCCGAACTGATGCGCGTGTTGCTGGACCATTGCGTCGGCTGGGCAAGGTCGTCGATGCGCACGACGTTACCCACGTTGTCATACTCATAGCGCAGGTCTTGCAGCGCTGCGCCTGCGTGCAAACGGGCCGTCATTTGCCGCAAGCGACCATCGAACTCACGGTATTGCATGGCGCGCACCACGCCGTTGCCGGCGCGTTCGCTGAGCACCTGGCCCGCTGCGTTGTAACGGCGCTGGCCCAGCACCTGCGTACGCACGCCGGCCCTGGGCGTTACAAAGATACTCGCCGGTTGGCCGTCAAGGCCGTAGGTGTAGTCGAAGCGATTGCCCTTGGCGTCCGTGTGATGCAGGCGCTCACCCAGCGCATTGAACCCAATGGTGGTCTGGAACCTGTCGGCCTCCAGGCGCGCCTCGCGCTGTGCATCGGGCTGCGGCCAATCCAACGCAGCGCCCGCCTGTCGAAAACGTCGGGCCTGCTGCGTGACCTCCGCGTGCAGCCCATAGGCCTCGTGGAACAGCGAACCGCCGCCGTCATCGTGGCGAACCACCCGGCCACAGCGGTTGCGTGAGGCCTCTTCACTGGACGATGAAGCATAGGCAAGACGCTCGACGCACAGCGCTTGCCCGTCACTGGCCGCCTGCTCGAAGACGGCAACCGGTCGCAGATATCGATCGTAGTGATGAGCCTGGTGAGCGCCCCGTCCATCCCATTCGTCCAGTACCTGCCCGGCCTGCCCTATAAGCGTCAGCCGCCGGCCGGCATCCACGCTGTCGGTGCGCAACGCGTGCCCGCCAAGGCTGTAAACCGTGCGTTGATTGGGCGCAGTGCCAGGTTTTGAGCGCGACAACTGCAACAGGCGGGGGTCCCATTGTTCAATCATCAGGCCCGTACTGCCAAAGACCTGACGATGAATGCGCACCTGCGCTTGATCCTCCGCGCTGGCGCGGTGGTAATCAATGTTGCGCACGATCAACCCGCGCGGGTCGATGGCCGCCAGGGACGGTGTGTGTCGATGGATGGAATAAGACATGACCTCAAGACCTTATTGCTGAATAAGTAGTCCTGAAAGCCTAGGGATGCGGGGGGAAGCAAGGTGGTGCTGGAGGATTTTTTGTGTGTCCGGGTACTGGCATCGCCCCGACCCGCTCGCGCGGGTCGAGGCTGCGCTCAATGCCCGCCGGCGCAGGTCGGCGAAGCCGGTGCCGCGTCGACCTTCGCCCATTCCTCAGGCGTGTAGGTATGCAGCGCCAGCGCATGAAACTCGCTCATCAGGTCACCCAGGGTGGCATAGACCTTCTGGTGGCGCTTGACGCGATTAAGCCCCTCGAACTGCTGGCTGACCAGCACGGCCTTGAAGTGGGTCTGCAACCCACGGCTGTGCATGTGGCTCTCGTCCAGCACACTCAAGTGATCCGGGGCCAGGGCGGCAAGCGCCGTTTCGATACGCTGTTGCATAGTCATTGCTGCTTACTTCTTCTTGGCCGGTGCGGCGGCTTTTGGCGCCAGCTCGTTGGTCATGTCTTCCAACAGCTTGTTCACCACCGGTACTGCGCTTTCCAGCTTGGCCTGGGTCATCTGGGCCGATTGCTGGGTCAGCTGCGGCATTTTTTCCAGGACTTTCTTGCCCAGAGGCGACTGGTAGAACGCCACCAGGTCCTTGAGCTCCGATTCGCTGAAGTTGGTGGTGTAGAGCTTGACCATGTCCGGTTTCAGCTTCGGCCAGCCGATGGCTTGGTCCAGAGCAGCGTTGGCCTTGGCCTGGTAGCTGTCGAGTACGGACTGTTTGGCGGCAGGCGCCTTGGTCTGCTCGAAACGCTGGGCGAACATTTGTTGCACTTGCATGTACACCGGGGTACCCAGCTTGTCAGCGTGGGCCAGGGTAAGGAAGGCTTCGGCACTGGCGTTGTGGCTGGCGGTATCGGCAAAAACCTGGCCGCTGGCGCAAACCAGAGCAACCGCGGTACAGATGGCACGAAGACGAGTCATCGAGTTTCCTTTTCTAGCTGGCGAGGTAAGACCCCAAGGGCGCCCATTCTGCGCCTAAAAAACCTCGCGGCTCAACCCCGGGCCGCGTCGGGTGTGGTTTGATCGATGAAACGTCTTTTAGGGAACCCCCTTGGCCAATCACAGCCTAAACTGCGCAAACGAACCTGAAGGAGTGTGCCCGATGAGCCGTATCGAAACCGACAGCCTGGGGGAAGTCCATGTCCCGGATGACGCTTACTGGGGCGCCCAGACCCAACGTTCGCTGGTGAATTTTGCCATCGGCGAGCAGCGCATGCCGCTGGCGGTGCTGCATGCCCTGGCGTTGATCAAGAAGGCTGCCGCCCGGGTCAACGACCGCAACGGCGACCTGCCGGCCGATATCGCCCGCCTGATCGAACAGGCCGCCGACGAAATTCTCGACGGCCAGCACGACGACCAGTTCCCCCTGGTGGTATGGCAGACCGGCAGCGGCACCCAGAGCAACATGAACGCCAACGAAGTGATTGCCGGCCGCGCCAATGAACTGGCCGGCGGCAACCGTGGCGGCAAGAGCCCGGTGCACCCCAACGACCACGTCAACCGTTCCCAGAGTTCCAACGACTGCTTCCCCACCGCCATGAGCATTGCCACCGTCAAGGCCGTGCACGAGCAGCTGTTGCCGGCCATCACCGTGCTGTCCGGCGGCCTGGCGGAGCTGGCGGCGCGGCACATGAAGCTGGTCAAGACCGGCCGCACCCACATGATGGATGCCACGCCGATCACCTTCGGCCAGGAACTCTCGGCGTTCATCGCCCAACTCGACTACGCCGAACGCGCCATCCGCAGCGCCCTGCCCGCCGTGTGCGAGCTGGCCCAGGGCGGCACTGCCGTGGGCACCGGGCTCAACTCCCCCCATGGCTTTGGCGAAGCGATTGCCGCCGAACTGGCCGCGCTGTCGGGACTGCCGTTCGTCACCGCGCCGAACAAATTCGCCGCCCTCTCCGGCCATGAGCCGCTGGTGACCTTGCACGGCGCACTGAAAACCCTCGCCGTGGCCCTGATGAAGCTCGCCAACGACCTGCGCCTGCTCGGCTCCGGCCCGCGCGCGGGGTTGGCAGAAGTCAAATTGCCAGCCAACGAACCGGGCAGTTCGATCATGCCCGGCAAGGTCAACCCGACCCAGTGCGAAGCCCTGTCGATGCTGGCCTGCCAGGTACTCGGCAATGACGTGACCATCGGCATCGCCGCAAGCCAAGGGCATTTGCAGTTGAACGTGTACAAGCCGGTTATCATCCACAACCTGCTGGAATCGATCCGCCTGCTGGCTGATGGCTGCAATAACTTCCAGGAACACTGCATCGCCGGCCTGGAGCCTGACGCCGAACAGATGGCCGAACACCTGGAACGTGGGCTGATGCTGGTGACCGCCCTCAACCCGCATATCGGCTATGACAAATCCGCACAGATCGCCAAGAAAGCCTATGCCGAAGGGCTGACCCTGCGGGAAGCGGCGCTGGAACTGGGCTACCTCACCGACGCAGAGTTCGACCAGTGGGTACGCCCGGAAAACATGCTGGAGGCCGGGCACTGAGAACCCAAGGTCGGCAGAGAGGCTTGCCCTAATACCCATTGTAGGAGCGAGCTTGCTCGCGAAAAACTCACAGGCACCGCGTTTATTCAGGAAGCACGCGTTATCGTTGACGTTTTTCGCGAGCAAGAGCTAGGCGCCCCCTCGCTCCTACAGAGGGCGGTGTACGCTTAACTGACTGGCATAGGTACTCACACCACTCCACGATGCGAAGCGAGCCGCTCTTGATCTTGATCTGCTTTTGATCCTAGGCGCCCCGTTAAACCACGCT
>NZ_CVTO01000155.1:14623-14873 GCF_900004715.1 Pseudomonas sp. 24 E 13 | reverse complement strand
GTCAGGGCGGAACCCTAAGTGGCCGTTACCGCAGAAACGGATATGTACTCGTTCCAATCCAACATCCCGGCCAGCCCCGAGGCCGCCATCGGGGGCAAGCCCCCTCCCACATTTTCACCGGGCTCGGCACAAAACACCGGTCGGCTCCAAGGCCGCCGCGCTTGTGCTTTTGATCTGCTGTTGATCTCAGGCGCCCCGTTAAACCACGCTGGCCGAACGCAGGCTTGAATCCGTGGGCAACCCGGCAGGA
>NZ_CVTO01000155.1:0-14573 GCF_900004715.1 Pseudomonas sp. 24 E 13 | reverse complement strand
GCCGTCAGGGCGGAACCCTAAGTGGCCGTTACCGCAGAAACGGATATGTACTCGGTCCAATCCAACATCCCGGCCAGCCCCGAGGCCGCCATCGGGGGCAAGCCCCCTCCCACAGTTGGCTCTCCATACCCCTAGACCAACCGCGCACGCCGAGCCTTGAGCCCCGCCACCAGCGACGGCGCCAACGCCACCATCGCCGAGCCCATCACCACCACCAACGCGCCAAAATACCCCAACGCGTTGATCGCTTCGGCCTGCACAAACTCCGGCCACAACCACGCTGCCAGTGCCACCGCCACAAAGGTCACCAATGGCGTCAAGGCCAGGGTCGCACTGACCCGCGACGCCTCCCAATGCGCCAGCGCTTCGGCAAAGGCGCCGTAGGCCACCAGGGTATTCATGCAGCACGCCAGCAGCAGCCAGCCTTGCAGCGGGCTCAGTTGCAGCGCCTCCAACGGGTGCGCCCAAGGCGTCAGCAACACCGCACATGAGAGGTAGATCACCATCATCACCTGCAGCGAATTCCACACCGTCAGCAACTGCTTCTGACCCAAGGCGTAAAACATCCAGATGGTGGTCGCCAGCAGGACCGTCAGCACCCCGGCGGTGTAAGTCCCCATCGATGTCAGCAGTTCCACCAGGCGCTGGTTGAAAAACAGCCCGAAGCCGATGATCAACACCACCAACCCCACGCCCTGCCCAAGGCTGAAACGCTCCTTGAACACAAACACGCTGGCGATCATCAGGAAAATCGGCCCCATCTGCACCACCAGTTGCGCGGTACCGGGGCTGAGCATCTTCAAACCCACCAGATACAACACGTAGTTGCCCACCAGCCCGCACACGGCCATCGCCACCAGCCAGCCGCCCCTGGGGCCAAGTACCCGGCGGCTGGGCAAGCGCCGCGTGAACGCCAGATAGATGAACAGGCAACTGCCCGCGACGATCAGGCGAAACCAGGTCACCGTGATCGGGTCCATCACCTGCAGTACCTGTTTGAGCTTGATCGGCAGAATGCCCCAGAGCAGCGCGGTCAACAGGGTCAGGAGAAAACCGTAGACCCAGCGGCCCGAAGAGATGTGCATGAGTGCCCCAGATGCCAGAGGAAGTGGAACCGGCATTCTAGGGGCATGCGGTGCGCTTTGGGTATCACGCTGTGTTCAGGGCACGCCCATCACCAGTACCCCGCTGCCGCTGATGGCGCCGGCGGACGGCAGCGAGCCGGCTCGACGTACCAGGGAAAACGTCACGTCATCGGCGCCCGAGCTGTTGGTGATGCGGGTCAGGAACGAACCGTTGACCGGTACGGCGGCCCCGTTACGCACCAGGGCCGTACCCACATCGGCATTGGTCATCAGCAGCAGGCGCGAATCGAACCCGGTGCGGGTGCCTTTGTACGTGATGGTGATGGGTGTGTTGATACCGCCGTCCGGGCAGGAATAGGTAAGCCTGCGATTGCTGACGATGGACGTTGTCAGCGGGTCGGTGCCTATCCCCCGTTGGTGCACATTGCCAAAATTGATCTCGATGGGAGTGTTGTTGTTGATCGTGCAGGTTGATGGGGAAATATCGAAGTTGTTGGCGGCGGTATAGGTGAGGGTCAGCTGCGGTCGGCTGGCGTCCCAATTGTTCGAACTGGTAAGACGCAAAAGCCCCAAATTGTCGCCTGCCCGAATACTGATCGGATTGGACGGAAAGTTACGCACCAATATGTACGGGGTGATATTGATCGGGTAAGCCACCCCGTTGTTGGGCATGGTCGCTACTCTCAAGCCAGAGAGCACCGGGGTATTGTAGAACGACCCATTGATGCGCAAGCCAGTCCCTTGGCCGCTGAATTTCGGCCCGGGCGTCCAAGGTGTGCCTGACGCGTTCCCGGTAGCCCAGTAGTCCTCTCCCCACGCCGGGCCCTGCCCTGGAGAGTACCGACATTCCAGACGCGCCCCTTCCATCATGATCCGGGTACGGTCTGCACTCAGCGTCACCGTGACCGGGACCTGCATGTTGGGATTGCCGGTAATCCACCCGCCGCCATTAATGCGGCAATCAACGGCAATTGCCGTCATGCTCACACTCGTCAGGGCAAGCACCACCATGACGCCAAATAGTCGTTTCATCTTGAACTCTCTCGAACATCTGAAAAAAAGTGCGTATCCCCCTGTGCTAGCGGGCGTGGTCTTATGCATCAGGGCACTCCCATCACCAGCACACCGCTCCCGCTGACGGCTCCGGCGGCCGGCAGCGACCCGTTGCGTCGAACGAGAGCAAACGTCACATCGTCCCCGCCTGTGCTGTTGCTGATATGTGTCAGGAACGAACCATTCACAGGTACCGCTGAACCCGCGCGGACGAGAGCCGTGCCCACGTCCGGATTGTTCATCTGCAACACACGTGAATCGAATGACGACGGGCTGCCTTTGTAGGTGATGGTGATGGGTGTATTAATACCGCCTTGCGGGCAGGAATATGTGAGCCTGCGGTTGCTGACGATGGATGTTGTCAGCGGGTCAGTCCCGATGGCTCGCTGGTTGACGGGGCCGAAGTCGATATTGATCGGATTGTTGTTATTGATCGTGCAGGTGGATGGAGAGATGCCGAAGTTATTCGCGGCCGTGTACGTGAGCACCAGCCGTGTACTTCCCGAACTGTAATTATTGGTCTGCTGGAGGTTCAACGCGCCCAGGGTATCCCCTATCCGAACCTCGATAGGGTTGCTCGGATCGTTACGCAGCAAAATGTAGGGGGCTATATTGATGGGATACCCCCCACCGTTGTTTGGCATGGTCGCGATCCGAATATCGAACGGCACCGGGGTGTTATAAAACGCGCCGTTGATACGTAAGCCGGTACCCTGCCGGGTAAACTTCGGGCCGGGCACCCAAGGGGGGCCGGCCTGTGCAGAGGTTCCCCAAAAGTCTATGCGTGTAGGGTGGGCAGGCGAAGGAGTGAATCGGCACTCCAACCATGCACCTTCAAGGATCAGGCGAGTGCTGTCCGAGCCTACTCGGACGGTGACAGGGACCTGCAGGTTGAGAATCCCACCGTCGCCAACATATTGCCACCCACCGCCATTAACGCGGCAATCAGCCGCTCGTACGGTCGTGGCCACACTCAGCAGGACAAGAAGCACCATAGCGCCATAAAGTCGTTTCATTTTAATCTCTCGTTGCTCTGCTCTCCCCAGCCAAAGCCTATGGATAGTCCAGCGTAAAAGTTGAGGTCACCGTGTAGGCACCGTGCCCGATGGTTTGATCCTTGATGGCGGTCGGCTCGCCCTGCACGTAAGCCTTGAGTTCGATGGCATTGCTGCCGTCGCTCAACACCTGTTTGTCGCTGACGGTATTCAAGGGCAAGGGTTTGTCGCTCAGGGTTTCCATGCCGACACCAATGCCCGAGGCACCGCTGCCACCGTCCAGCGCGAGCAAGCCGCGAAGCTCTCTGTTCTCCGTACCGCCGAAGGTGATGGTCACCGAGTTGCCGATCGTGGTATCGCAGTCTTCCAGGTGCAGCTTGAAACGCTTACCCACCGAGCGCGTGTTGATATAGAGGTACTTGCTGGTGAGGTCCCAGAGTTCCAGCGTGATGGCCTCGTCGCCGGGGCGCAGGGTGCAGGCCTCTTCAACCAGATTGCCTTTGAAACGCAGATTGTCCGCCGCCTGCCCCACGGGGGTCAGGCCGACGGCGAGCAGAACGGCCAGGCCTGCCTGTTGAACCCTTTGATATCGCATCGAATAAGCTCCTACTGGTATTCGGCCAACAACGTGGCCACCGCCGTGAACCTGGCGGGAGGCAACGTTGCTCCGGGCTGTTGCACCGGCACTACCTCAAGGGTCGGCGGTGACGACAAGGTGATGTCCATGGGCGTATTGAGTGCAAATGGCAGGTTGTTCTGAAAAACCCGGATGCCCAACGCAGGCACGCTGGTCTGCACCGCTGAACCGTCGAACGCCGTGGGCGTGCCGTTGACGCTCAGCTTCAATGCCCACGGCAGGGTGTCGGCGCCGCAATTGATGACGTAGCCGACGCCTCTGCGATACCTCACCCCATCGACGCGTTTTACCCCGACATCGCCAAAGTCGATCTCGATGGTGTTGCCCGCATCGATCGTGCAGGGAGGCGGTTCGTTCAGCGTTCCACTGAACGTCAAGTTGGCCGACGCGCCACTGCACAGGCCGATGGCACACAGGGCGAGTAGCGCTCGCGGCTGCCAAGCTGTCATGGGTCGTTCCTCTTTTTATCGGTAACCATCATTGGTAATCGACCACCAGGGTCGCGGTCGCGTCGAAGGCCCCGCCGGTCAGCTGGCTGCCCGCACGTTTGACCGGCACCGCCTGCACCACGGGAAAATTGGGGTAGGTAAAATTCACCGCGGTATTGAGCGGCCAGTCAGCGCCATTCACGAACAGCCGCACGCCCAGGTCCGCCTTGCGGGTGGCGAGCGCGCGGTTGTCAAACGCCGCCGCCGTGCCCTTGAGCTCCAGACTCAACGCATTGCTGAAGGGCGAATCACAGGTGACGGTATACGGCACCCCTCGCCGGTAATTGACCCCATCGACCCGTGACGTCAGCAGGTCATTGCCGAACGGTACGTCGAGCGTGCTGCCACCGTTGATGACGCACGGCGGGGGCGCGATGATCACCGCGCGAATGGTCAAATTGGTGTCGGCCTGCAGGCCCTGGCTGACCGCCAGCAACACGCCGGTGGCGATCAAGCCGATTGATTTAGCCATCGTTGCACCCTTACTCATAAGTGAGCCTGAAATCCACCACCGCCCTGAATGCCCCGCTGGTCAACGGCGCAGCGGTGCGCGTGGGCCGTACATGCCAGGTCTGGGTATTGCGGCCCACGGGCAAAAACAGCGGCTGGCCCCTTGAGCCCAGCTGCACGTCGCGACCGAGGGCATCGGTCAACTGCAGGCCCATGCCGGTAATGCCCTGCACTCTGACCAGGCGTGGATCGTCGGCATCGGCCGGCGCCTCGAACGTGACCGACAGCACCGGTTGGTAAGCGCTCCAGGTCAGGTTGCCCGTACGCTCATTGCGTATACGACCGGCGGTGCGCAGGCAGTCGGTGAAGCGCAGCTGAAACGCCTTGGGCGTCGCCTGGTCACCGGGCCGTTGCAACTGGCTGGTCGACACGGCCTCCAGATCGACGGTCTGGTGCAGCGAGGTCATTTCCAGGCTGCACGGCGACTCATGCATGGACCCGAGCACATTCAGCATGCCGCTCATGCCTTCGATATCCTCCTCGTCAGCGGCCTGTGCGCCCATGGCCAAGGCCCATAACAGGCCGCCCAGCACTTTCACTTTTTGCGACGTCATGACGTTCTCCCGCACCATTACTCATTCGCCGGCGCGGCCTGCCGGTTCACTGTGCAAGTGTCCCCCGTGCAGGTGAAGGCCAGGAGCGGGCGACCGCCGTAGTCGTTCACATAGGCCAGATAAGGGCTGCTGCCCAACGCCTTGGCGGTGGTGCCCAAGGCCAGGGTGCCTTTGGGGGGAACCATCAGCGGCACGAAACCCGGCACGGTTTTGCCGTCCTTGCTGTCCCGCGCATCCACCAGCGTCACGTAATACGGCGTAGGGTTATTCACCCGGTATTGATCGCCTTCACGGGTCAGGGTCAGTTTTTCCTGCCACGGGTTGGACAAGTCCTGTTGGCTCGGCTCGATGGCTTGCGGGCGGTAGAACAACTTGATGCGGGTCTGCAGCGCGATCTGCAGGGTGTTGGACTTATCGCTGCGCGGCGGAATTTCCCTCAAGTTGAAGTAGTAGACCGTCTCGCGATCCTGCGGCAGCGCCTTGGCCGCCGGCAACGCCTGGACCTTCACCTGGCTTTGTTTACCCGGCTCCAGGCGTTGGACCGGTGGCAGCACAATCAACGGCGTGGTGATTTTCTTGCCGGTTTCATCCTCGATCCAGCCCTGGGCCAGATAGGGCAACTGGGTATTGTTGTTGGTGATATTCACGCTGGTGGCGTCTTTGCCACCGTCGAAAATCACACGGGTACGGTCCAGGCCCACGGCAGCGTTGGCGTTCTGGCTCAAGGCCAGGGCCAACAGCGCGAAGGCTGGGAAGAGGCGACGTGTAGTAGGCATCATGAGGCTGTGTTCTCCGTATCGATAGGCGTGCCGGACAGCCCGGCGGGCTCGGGCAGGGATGGATCGGCGGCTACCGGCTGGCAGCGCAGTTGCAGGGCATCGGTCAAACCATCGGCAGGCAAGGTGGCCGGCAGCGTGAGCAGGCACCGCGCGTCCCCGCCCCAACTGACGGTCATCTGCTCGCCGGCCTGAATGCCGCTCAAGTAGACTTCGCCGCCGTCATTCACGATGCCGGTGTCCTGTTGCTTGAGGTTCTGCACCGTCGCGCCGAAAGGCGGCGAACTGCCATCCGCCAGGCGCAGCACCGCCATGGCCTTTTCACCGGCAATCACATCCAGCGAGCGATAACCGATCGCGCCTTCGGTGAGGGTCAATTGCGTGACGGATTGAGTGGCTTCGACATTGCTCGGCAAACGCTCCAGATCAACACTGGCGGCAGTGCGCTGATAGCTGCTGATGTCCGAAATCACCGCTTTGCCGAAGGCATTGCTGCGGGTCGGCGCGCCATAACCGCGCACCGGCACATCGGGCACACCGGCGGTATCGACCATCAGGCGGGTGCCGCCTGTACTGGTAGTTCGATGAAGCGCCGCACCCTGGGCCGTGAGCGTGGCACCGCCGCGCGCGGAGACGCCGAGGCTGCTGGAACCGCCTTGCTGCCTGCTGGCGCTCACATCGAGGTCGACGTTGTCGCCCATATGGCTCAGGTATCCGCTGGCGGAGGTGTCGCTGGCACTGAGCTGGTAGCTGTTGCGCTCATCGAGGCGATCGCTGTAGCGCGAGGTAAAGCCGTTTTTGCCGGCGGCTCGATTGGCGTCCAGCGACAGCGTGCCGGTACGCCCCAGCGGCAGGCTGACCGTCAGCGCCATGCCGTTGTCCTTGTAGTTATATTCCTGGGTGCGGTACATGTTCAGGGACAGGCTCATGTTCTTGACCGTGCCCACATTGAAGTAGCGCGACAGCGACATGTTCCAGCGGTGCGTGTCCGGCCGGTCCCAGTAGGTTTGCTTGTTGTAGCTGGCGTAGACAGTGGCGCCCAGGTCACGAAACTGCTTGTTGACCGTCACCGTGTACAGCGCCTTGCTGCCACCGATAGGCTTCCAACCCTCGTTGAGGTCGCGATAATCCCCTCGCCCGCCGAGTTCGCCGTTCAACCCGTAATGCCGGGCATCCAGGTACTCACTCATGCTCAGGAAGTTCTTCTCGGAAAAGCGGTAGCCGGCGAAGGTCACCTGGCTGTCGTACTCTTCGAAGTTCTTCGAATATTGAAGGCGGTAGGATTTGCCCGAGAGCGTCTCGTTCCATACGTTGGCACGCGACTGCGTGACATCCAGCGAGACGGCGCCGAACGCCAGCAAGTCCCGCCCGGCGCCCACGGATAACGCCCGATAGTTGTTATCGGTGATACCGCCACCGAACAACGACCAGCCATTGCTCACGCCCCAGGAAAACTCTCCGGTACCGAAGACGGCACCATCGGAGCCCGTCTGAAGGTTGGACGGTCGCCCGCTTGCCAGCTTGTAACGGACCTGGCCCGGGCGCGTCAGGTAAGGCACGCCGGCCGTATTGAGTTGGAAGGTATGGACCGAACCGTCCTGTTCTTCCACCCGCACATCCAGCTTGCCGGTCACCGCATCATTGAGGTCCTGAATGCGAAAGGGGCCCGCCGCAACCAGGGTTTCGTAGAGCACACGGCCCTGCTGGCTGACGATGACTTTGGCGTTGGTCCGGGCCACACCGACCACTTCCGGCGCATAACCGCGCAAGTTGGGGGGCAGTTGGCTTTGATCCGAGTTGAGTGCGGCGCCGGTAAAGCGGAAGCTGTCGAACAGGTCCGAATACAGATAGTTCTCACCCACCACCAGGCGCGCCTGCAACGCGGGAATGGCGCGATACGCGTAGTAGCGGCTCCATTCCAGCTTTTGCGGGCCGGCGGCCTCCTGCCGACCGCTCTCCACACGCCCCTGCCAATCCGCCCTGAGCCGCCAGGCACCGGCATTGGCGCCCACGGTGCCATTGCCGCTGAGGTTTTGCCGCCGGCCATCGTTGCGCTGGTAATTGGACTGCGCCGTCAGGCTGTAGTCCACCAGCAGCCCCGGCACCCCTTCATCCCATCGGGAAGGCGGGTCCCAATTGATAGCGTTGTATTCAAGGTAGGCCTGGGGCACGTTGATGCTCAGGGTAGAGGTGGCCAAATCACCCCTGACCTCCATGCCGGGCAAGCTGGTTATATCCAGGCACTCGCCGTCCTTCCACCACAGCCGTTGGCCGGCCGCGGACACTTTCAGCCCCAGTTGTTCAACCAGACTGCTCGACAAACAGGCCTGGCTGCCCTTGGGGTCGTTATCGGGGGGATAGAACGCCACCGATTGCTCAGCAATAGGCTGGGCATTGAGGTGCACGGCCATCGAGTAAGTGCCCGGCAGAATGAATCCACTGCGCGCAAATTGAGACAAGTCAATATTGGCGCGATCGCTCAGGTCGAGAACGTCGGTATTGAACTCGATATCCCCAGCGCCCATCGCCGTGCCTGCCAGTGACATCAACCCGCCGAACAGCCCGGGACGCAGCGTTTTTTTGATCTTCGACGTATTCAACATGCAAGCCTGTCCATCACTGTTCAAAAGTATTCCAACTTGAACCGCACTGCGGCACTGTGAGCCCCGACCACCAATGGCAAGCCGTTGCCGACCAGGAAAAACCGGTAGTTGAGTGTCATGTCACCTTCGGCCAGCGGAACCGGCGCCATGCGTTGCCCCGGCAGGCTCTCCTGGCCGGCGGCGTCGATGATGTGCAAGGCCACCCCCTGGGAGTCGCCAGACACTGCGAAGGAGAGCCCTGCCCTGTCGGTAGGGCCTTCGAACGTCACGCGCATGTGCTCCCAATCCGGCAGGCTTGCACCTGGGCGCGAAGGGTCCGGGCGGCTCAACGAGCAATTGACCAGACGCAGTTGAAAGGGATGGTCTTCGCCCCGCGTGTTGCGCAACAGCCGCCCCACCGGCTCGGGCGGCATCTCGATGGTTTGATCGATACTGGCAAGCTCCAGCCCGCAGGCGGAATCAACCACTTCCCCTCCCAGCAGCACGACCCCATCGCCTTGCGCAGTCGCCTGGGCGACGGCACAAGGGCTGATGAGTGTCGTTAATGAAGAGGCGATAGCCAGACGTATGAATGTGTTCACCTGGATCTCCCGTCAGCGTCCCCCCGCCACACCGGGTGGCGGGGGTGAAACTTACTGATAAGCCAAAGTGAAATTGGTGACCGCGCTGAAGTCGCCGGGAACGATGTCCCCAGTGGCGGCGCCTTGGACGTAAGCCCCGAATTCCAGCGTGTTATCACCCACGCTGATGACTTGCGGGGCGGTAGGAACACCCAACTTAACGAGGGCACCACCATGGGTCATCATGATGCCCAGGTTGCCCGCACCGCCGACCGTACCGATCGCGCCGGGCACTACCGTGGAGGGCGCGCCGGTGAAGGTCGTGGTGACAGTGTTGTCAGTGAGGCCGGCCAGGTCGCAACCTTCCAGTTCGATCAGCACGCGTCGGGCTTCCGATTTGCCACCCGCTTGCAACTGATGCTTTGCAATCGCACCCAGGCGAACGGTTTGGTCGACGGAGTCAGGCTTGATTGAGCAGGCACCCGAGTGGACCGACCCGATAAACGTCACCGTTCCATCCGCCCCGTGCGCCATCGACATCGAACCCGCCAGCAGACCGACAGACAACAGCACAGTTTTCATTTTGATTTTCATCTACAGATTCCCACTTACAAGTGTCATTAAGAGCCTTGCCACCGATTGGCGCAGGGCTGATTGAAAGAGCGGTTTGACCTATGCGTCGAAGGGAGTTCCTGAAGTGCTTTTCCAACTTCTTGTATTGCATTTCAGGATCACGCTCAACGCCGGGCAAGTATCCACTGCACACTTGAAGTCGTAAGCCAGCTCTTTCCCTTAATGGCGTAGCCCTTGTATATCAATGCCTGCAGGAAAATTATGGCAATTTGCCAAAACTTTAAAAACAGCTGAAGGAATAGGCCTACATCTAAGTTAGATGAGAATTATTTAACAACGGAGAGAGCTGTAAGAATAAGGCTACATGCACTTTAAAACAATAAACTTCACGGCGGCTTTGCAACTAACTATTTGACCGGCGAGCCGAGACATTCGCTGAACGACAGATGCAAAAAGGGGGAGCAAAGCTCCCCCCGTCAGCGTGTGTTGCAAGCGTCAAGCAAGGCCTAACGCACGGCCTCAAACAACCCGGTTGCGCCCATTCCGCCGCCCACGCACATGGTGACGATGCCGTAACGCAGGTTGCGCCGTTGCAACTCGCGCACCAGGTGTCCCACCTGCCGCGAGCCGGTCATGCCGAACGGATGGCCGATGGAGATCGAACCGCCGTTGACGTTGTATCTGGCGTTGTCGATGTGCAGGCGGTTACGCGCATACAGGCACTGCGAGGCAAACGCTTCGTTGAGCTCCCACAGGTCGATATCCGCTACCTGCAAGCCTTTGGCCTTGAGCAGCCTGGGCACCGAGAACACCGGGCCGATGCCCATCTCGTCCGGCTCACAACCGGCCACGGTAAAACCGCGAAAGAACGCCTTGGGCTTGAGCCCCAGCGCCAGGGCTTTTTCCAGGCTCATCACCAGGGTCATCGACGCACCGTCGGACAACTGCGACGAATTACCCGCGGTCACCGAACCGTCTTCGGCAAACACCGGCTTCAAGCCACTGAGGCTGGCCAGGGTGGTGTCGGGGCGGTTGCAGTCGTCGCGGTCGACCACGCCATCGAGCACCTGCACTTCACCGGTATTCTTGTCTTCGACTGTGTACTTGACCGCCATCGGCACGATTTCATCGTTGAACAACCCATCCGCCTGCGCCTGCGCGGTACGCTGCTGGCTTTGCAGGGCGTACAGGTCCTGATCCTCGCGGCTGACGTTATAGCGACGCGCGACGATTTCGGCGGTCTGGCCCATAGGCAAATAAATGCCGGGTACCTGCTCCTTGAGCAGCGGGTTGATCAGGTGGTCGGTGTTGACGCTTTTCATGGTCAGGCTGATGGACTCCACGCCGCCGGCGACAATGATGTCGCTGCAACCCGAAGCGATCTGGTTGGCGGCAATGGCAATCGCCTGCAAGCCTGACGAGCAGAAACGGTTGAGGGTCATGCCCGCCGTCCCCGTGCCCAGTTGCGAGAGCACCGCCACGTTGCGCCCGATGTTGTAGCCCTGGGCACCCTCGTTGGAACCGGCACCGACAATGCAGTCCTCCACCGTGGCCGGGTCGATGCCGGTGCGGGCCAGCAGCGCGTTGACGCAATGGGCCGCCATATCATCGGGCCGGGTCTGGTTGAACTTGCCGCGAAAGGACTTGGCCAAGCCGGTTCGCACACTGTCGACAATCACTACTTCACGCATGGGGCTACCTCGATCTTGTGGTTGTGGATCGAGAATAGAGCCGGGCCCGGCTGCCCGCGATGATCATTCACTGCATGGATGCAAAAGCATGGAGGCCTGTGTGAGGTCTACCTGATGCGCAGAGATCCAATGTGGGAGGGGGCTTGCCCCCGATAGCAGACTGTCAGTCGATGCAGTTGCAACTGACCCACCGCCATCGGGGGCAAGCCCCCTCCCACAGTTGGATCGAGTCAGGCTCAGGCTATTTCTTTTTCTTCTTGTCGTGCTTGTCGGTTTCGGCGAATGCAGTCTATCTAATGTGCACAAATCAAATGTGGGAGGGGGCTTGCCCCCGATGGCAGACTGTCAGTCGATGCAGTTGCAACTGACCCACCGCCATCGGGGGCAAGCCCCCTCCCACAGGTGGACCGAGTCAGGCCCAGGCTATTTCTTTTTCTTCTTGTCGTGCTTGTCGGTTTCGGCGAATGCAGTCTATCCAGTGTGCACAAATCCAATGTGGGAGGGGGCTTGCCCCCGATGGCAGGCTGTCAGTCGATGCAGTTGCAGCTGACCCACCGCCATCGGGGGCAAGCCCCCTCCCACAGGTGGACCGAGTCAGGCTCAGGCTATTTCTTCTCGTCGTTGTCGTGCTTGTCGGTTTCGGCGAATACAGTCTATCCAGTGTGCACAAATCAAATGTGGGAGGGGGCTTGCTCCCGATAGCAGGCTGTCAGTCGATGCAGTTGCAACTGACCCACCGCCATCGGGGGCAAGCCCCCTCCCACAGGTGGACCGAGTCAGGCCCAGGCTATTTCTTTTTCTTCTTGTCGTGCTTGTCGGTCTTCTCGAATGCGTCTTCCAGCGCTCGGTTGATGGTGCGCAATACCTTGACCCGCGCCCAGCGCTTGTCGTTGGCTTCCACCAGGGTCCAGGGCGCCACCTCGGTGCTGGTGCGATCAACCATGTCGCCCACCGCCGCACGGTAGTCGTCCCACTTGTCGCGGTTGCGCCAGTCGTCTTCGGTAATCTTGAAGCGCTTGAACGGGATCTCCTCGCGAGCCTTGAAGCGTTCCAGCTGAGTGTCCTTGTCGATGGCCAGCCAGAACTTGACCACGATCACACCGGCATCGCGCAGTTGCTCTTCGAAATCATTGATCTCGCCATAGGCGCGCATCCAGTCCGCCGGGGTGCAGAAGCCTTCGATGCGCTCGACCAGCACGCGGCCGTACCAGGAGCGATCGAACACGGTGAACATGCCCCGCGCCGGGATCTTCTGCCAGAACCGCCACAGGTAGGGCTGGGCGCGCTCGTCTTCACTGGGCGCGGCAATCGGCACGATGTGGTACTGGCGCGGGTCCAGCGCGGCCGCCACACGGCGGATCGCCCCGCCCTTGCCCGCCGCGTCGTTGCCTTCAAAGACGGTGACCAGCGCGTGCCTGCGCATGCGTTTGTCACGCATCAGGCCGGAGAAGCGCGCCTGTTCGGTAATCAGCTGTTCTTCGTAATCGTCCTTGTCCAGGCGCAGGCTCATGTCGAGGCTGTTGAGCAGGCTCATCTGGTCCACCGACGACGGCAGCGGTGCCGGGTTCATGCCACTGGCCTTGACCCTGGCCTGCTTCAACGCGCTTTGCAGGCCTTCGAGCAGGATCTTGCCCACGGTCAGCCCACGGTAATGCGGGTCGACGCCCTCGATCACATGCCACGGTGCGTAGTCGCGGCTGGTGCGGCGCAGCACGCGTTCACCAAAATGCACGAATTTGTCGTAGGTCTTGGACTGCTGCCAGTCCAGCGGGCTGATGCGCCAGCTGTGCAGCGGGTCATCGGCCAGGGCCTTGAGCCGGGCCTTCATCTGCTTCTTGGACAGGTGAAACCAGAATTTGAAGATCAGCGCGCCTTCGTCGCACAGCATCTTTTCCAGGCGCTCGGCACCGGCGATGGCCTGGTCCAGCCGCGCGTCCTTGATCTGCCCATGCACCCGGCCCTGCAGCATTTGGCTGTACCAGTTGCCGAAGAAAATGCCCATGCGGCCTTTGGCGGGCAACTGCCGCCAGTAGCGCCAGGCCGGCGGGCGGGCCAGTTCTTCGTCGGTCTGTTGGTCGAAGGTGCGCACTTCGATCAGGCGTGGGTCCATCCATTCGTTGAGCAGCTTGACGGTTTCGCCCTTGCCCGCGCCTTCGATGCCGTTGATCAGGATGATCACCGGGAAGCGCTTCTGCTGTTGCAGCTCGTACTGCACTTCCAGCAAGGCCTCACGCAGGGCCGGCACTTCGGCGTCATAGGTGTCTTTGTCGATGGCGTGACCGATTTCGGCGGATTCGAACATGGGCAGCTCCGTTTCAAGATGGCTCAAGACTAGCGGATTGGGCAACGACACGCGGGAGGAAATTCAACCGCCGCTTGCCGTGGATCAATTCAACACCGGTTGATCGGCTAGAATGGCCGCCTTGTCTTAACCTGCCGTTATTTATACGAGCCCCCATGACCCCGATCACCCACGCCCAGCTCGACTGGGACGACCAAGGCCGCCCGCACTCGCGGGTGTTCGATGACGTGTACTTCTCCGACCAGTCGGGCCTGGAAGAAACCCGTTATGTATTCCTTGAACAGAACCGCCTGCAGGCGCGTTTTGCGGCCTTGCCGGCCGACGGGCGCCTGGTGATCGGCGAAACCGGATTCGGCACGGGCTTGAATTTCCTGTGTGCCTGGCAGCTATTCGACCAACACGCGGTGGCCGGGGCACGCCTGCATTTTGTCAGCGTGGAAAAATACCCGCTCAGCCATGCCGACCTGCAACGCGCCCTCGCCCTCTGGCCCGAGCTGCAACCTTATGCCGAACAGTTGCTGACCCAGTACATCGCCATCCATCAGGGCTTTCAACGCCTGGTGCTGGACAACGGCCGCGTCACCCTGACCCTGTTGATCGGCGACGCCCTGGAGCAACTGCCGCAGCTGGACGCGCAAATAGATGCGTGGTTTCTCGACGGCTTTGCCCCGGCGAAGAACCCGGACATGTGGACCGCCGAGCTGTTCGCCGAACTGGCGCGCCTGGCCGCACCGGGCTCGACCATC